>NZ_JAWLCI010000045.1:0-42929 GCF_041687215.1 Mariniphaga sp. | reverse complement strand
TACAAACTAAAAAAATTTATAAACAATTAAAAAACACGAAATCATGAAAAAGTTATCAGTTATTATCGCAACAGTTTTATTTTCTTTTGGAGTAGCAAAAACAATTTCTGCACAAGAAATAAATCGTGGAGCAACACAAGTGGGAATAGCAAATTCATCAGTTTCTACCGGTGACGATTCCAACGAGGCAAGCCACGGAGTTAACATTAACATTCCAACCGTAGCTTTGGTTGATGTTGAAGGAGTTGATGGTGAAGCAACAACGGTTAACCTGGCACCTGATGTTTCGGCACTGGAAGCAGGTGAGGCAGTTGATTTCTCTGATGCTACCGACAACAGCCTTTGGTTGAATTACACTTCAATAATAGCATCTGACCAAGATGAGAGAAACATTACCGCAGAGATAGATGGTACGCTTCCAGCAGGAATAAGCCTTAATTTATCAGCCGGCGGACTTTCAACAGGAAATGGCAACCTTGGCGCTTCTGCAGGTACAATTACACTAACAACAAATGGCCAGAATCTGGTAACAGGAATTGGAAGCGGTTATACCGAAAGCGGTTTTGAAAAAGGTCACCAGTTAACTTATTCGCTCGATATGAACAACGAAAGTTATGCTGCCCTGGCTTCCGGTTCTTATAACGTAACCGTTACTTACACCATCACAGGAAACTAAAAACTTATTTTCAACAAAATATAAAAAGAGCAGGCAGAAATGTCTGCTCTTTTTTTGATTTTTATCTTGCACTTAAAAATAGCCGGAAACACACTAAAGTGAATAACATGCCGGGGAAAGATAATACAGAGCAACTGTCTGGATGCTGAATTCCAAAAAAATCTTCAGACTGAATATGGGTTTGTGTCCCAATATAAAATTAAATCGTCCCATTTTGAATCCATAATTTTTCAGAACTATTGCGTAATATATTAAAATTCAGTTATTTAAAAGTTAGGCATATTGATTGTTTAAGTGTTGGCACGCTTGAAGATGTATTTACAAACTAAAAAAATTTATAAACAATTAAAAAACACGAAATCATGAAAAAGTTATCAGTTATTATCGCAACAGTTTTATTTTCTTTTGGAGTAGCAAACGCAGAAGGTGACGACACCAGGGAAGCAAGCCACGCAGTGAATATTAACATTCCAACCGTAGCACTGGTTGATGTTGAAGGAGTTGATGGTGAAGCAACAACTGTTAACCTGGCACCTGATGTTTCGGCACTGGAAGCAGGTGAGGCAGTTGATTTCTCTGATGCTACCGACAACAGCCTTTGGTTAAATTATACTTCAATAATAGCATCTGACCAGGATGAGAGAAACATTACAGCAGAAATAGAGGGTACGCTTCCAGCAGGAATAAGCCTTAATTTATCAGCCGGTGGAGTTTCAACAGGAAATGGCAACCTTGGCGCTTCTGCAGGTATAATTACACTAACAACAAATGGCCAGAACCTGGTAACAGGAATTGGAAGCGGTTATACCGAAAGCGGTTTTGAAAAAGGTCACCAGTTAACTTATTCGCTTGATATGGCCAACGGAAGTTATGCTGCCCTGGCTTCCGGTTCTTATAACGTAACCGTTACTTACACCATCACAGGAAACTAAAACCTTATTTTCAACAAAATATAAAAAGAGCAGGCAGAAATGTTTGCTCTTTTTTTGCACCAACGTTCTTTGAATAGGTAAGCATTTTAGAAAGGAAAAATCAGGATTTTAAACCTTTTAAATGCGCTAACCGTATGAAGCAGTAAACTGCATTGTTGGTTATTTTGGGGTATGAAATTCATGAGCGCTATATTGTCTGTTTTCCTGATTGTGTTTTTGCCGCTGTTTTTGCTGGCACAAAGCAATCAGTCCAGCCACAAGGCAAACATCGAAATACCCGAAGTGGCGCTTTTGGGTTTGGTTTCCGAAGAGGCAGGTCAAACGAACCTGACTGTTTCAGCTCCAACCGAAGCCGGCAATAAAATTGATGTTTCAACAGCACAGCAAAAAAACAGTGTGTGGCTAAACTACTCATCCATTATTCGCAGCCAGAACCACCGCCGAAAAGTAATAGCCGTTGTTCATGGCGAAATTCCAGCGGGAATGCAATTGTTTGTGGAAGCTTCGCAGGCAGCGGGCCAGGGAAACGGCACAATGGGCCAACCCATTGGGAAAGTGGCGCTTTCAGGACAACCTGCCGAAGTAATTTCTGATATTGGTAGTTGTTATACCGGAAAAGGAGTTAGTAACGGTCATTTGCTAACTTATAAGCTTGAAACGGATAATTCCGGAGACAGCATGGCTGACCTGGCACAGCATCAGGCTACACTGCAGGTGGTTTATACGCTCACAGACCATAATTAACAATCCCTTTCTTATTGTTTTCTATTCAAAGAAATGTATTTTAGCAACAACAAAAAAAATGTTGTTTTTACCAAAAAAACATGTAAAATGAATTGCTACTCTATTTTAAAAAAACTGACACTTTCAGCTATTCTTCTGATTTTTGTTCCCTTCCTATCAGTTGCCAGTATTATCATTCTGAACGGATTAACTCACGAAAACCAGGTGCAGGCCGGTGAAACCTACCGTGGATCAATCCAGATTCAAAATGCCTCTGAAAAAAACAGGAGCGCAAGAATTTACCAGCGCGATTACTGGTTTTCATACACCGGCGAAAGCAAACATGATCCGGCAGGTACCATGGAAAGGTCCAACGCCGGATGGATTACTTTTAATCCTGAGCTGATCAATTTGGCGCCTAACGAAAAAGCTACCATTAATTTTGAAGTAAGCGTACCGGAAGGCGAATCCCTTTCCGGAACATTTTGGAGCGTACTCATGGTAGAAGGAATTGTACCACCTGATACAACCGATTATTCAAGCGGAGTTACCATAAACACCGCCATTCGGTATGCAATTCAAATTGTTACCAACATTGGTGAAACAGGAACCAGCGACATTCAGTTTTTGGGACTGGAACTGGGAGAACAGGAAGAAACAACCTTGTTGCATGTAGCATTGGAAAATACAGGTGAACGAATGCTCCGGCCTGAACTGGCCGTTGAGTTATTTGACGAGGCAGGCAACTCGGCTGGTATTTTAAAAGCCGAAAGGCGTAAAACTTTTCCCGGCACTTCGGTACTGATTACGCTGCGGCTGGAAGGAATAAAACCCGGCAACTACACCGGTGTGCTGGTGGCCGATTGCGACAAGGACCATGTGTTTGGTACCAATGTATCGTTTGAAATCGGATAATGCCCTTAAAATTCTATACAATATTTACATTTTTAACGCTGACAACTTTTAACTTATGGGGCCAGCCCAACAAGCCCGTTTCCATTACTTCAACCAAAGAAAAAACCGAAGTGCTTCCCGGCCAGATAATAAACCTCGCATTTTTTATTGAAAACTTATCTGGTAACCCCCTGCCGGTTTCAACATCAGTTCTGTTACCGAAAGGTTGGAGGTTGATTTCTTCCTCCCAAAACTTTGAACTTAAAACCAATGAAAAAAAGTTTTTAATTTTTACGGTGCAGGTTCCTTCCAATTTTCCGGTGGGGAACTTTAATGTTACATTATTGGCTTTTCATTCCGGGACAAAAGAAACCCTGGACTCTTATAAAACAACAATAACCGTAGGCGAAGTAGAAAAAATAAACATGATTCTGGTTGAATCCCCTGATTATGTAAATGCCGGTGAAAAATTCAGGGGAGAATTTCTGATACAGAACCAGGGAAACACAACCAAAAAAGTTTATGTTGAAACACGAAACTGCATTGTTGAAGGTTCTCCTGAGGTTGAAATAAAGCCTGGAGAATCTGTCCGTGTTTTTGTTGTAAACCAAACGTCGCCCGACCTAACCGACACTCGAACTGAATATTTTACCGTCAGGGCGCTCGTATCAGGTGAAGTAACCGAAAGCATATTCCGTTCGGTTTTGGTTTTTCCCTCAAAAGAGTCAAAAAGAGACCTCTATTTTCGTTTTCCCGTTATAGCCTCGGCAACATATCTGGCATCCAATCAAAGAGGGAAATTTGAACATGCTTACCAGTTTGAACTTTCAGGAAGCGGAGCGCTTGATGTGAGTGGAAATCACAACCTGGAATTTTTAGCACGCGGCCCGAATAACATTAACCTGAGTTTTCTGGGAATGTATGACCAGTATTACATTTCGTACGGACATAAAAACATTGAACTGTTTGCAGGAGAAAAGTCATTTGCATTTACTCCGCTTACCGAATCGTCTCGCTATGGTTTAGGCGCCGAAAGTAAAATAATATTCAACAGCGGCCTGAACCTGGGATTTTTGTATGTAAAGCCCCGTTTTTACAAGGAGATAGAAAATGAAATGGCATTGTTCACGGGCTTTGAGTTTAATGACCGAAACAACGTTGAACTATTTTTTATTTCCAAAAAACTGGCCAATCCAACAGAAATCACGCACCTTTATAGTGTCAACTCGCAGTTTCAACCTTTTGAGCGGACTTCTGTTGAACTGGAATTATCGCGTGGCCGTTTTCTGGAAACCTGGGACAATGCTTTACGGGCAAACATCAATTCACAGTTTTCCATATTCAACCTGGCCGGAAATTATTACTACACGGGAAAAGATTACCCCGGTTATTTTTCCAACTCCACATTTTACTCTGGAAATTTTTCAGCGAACCTGACTCCAAAACTCAGTTTGGGATTTTATGCCAAAGAAGATTTCAGAAATGCCCAACTCGATACATTTTTTGTAACTGCACCCTATTCCAGGTCTTTTCAATCCATGATTAACTACAACATTGCTTCACGGTCGTATTTGAAATTATTCTGGCGTGAATACGAGCGGAAAGACCGTTTGGCACTCGATAAATTTCATTATAAAACCAGCTCTTTAAATGCGCAGTTCAACCAGCGTTTCAAAAAAACAGAGTATAATATTCTGGCTGAATATGGCGAAACCACTAACTTTTTACTCAATCCGGGCGAAAACCGGCAAAACACCTACAGAGGCTCTGCAAACATGGCCTACAGGTTTAATGCACTTCATGCAGTGCGCGTTTTTGGCAGTTGGTCCAACATTAACCGGTTTGTTTCGGGCGAACAGCGCAACCTCACAGCAGGCGTTTCGGTAATAAGCCAGATTGCCAAAAACCTGCGGGCCAATTTTCATGTTCAAAATGCATACAATATTGAAGACTATTACCGTAACCGTAACCTCATGCAGTTGAATATTGATTTTACTCCCGGAAGAAACCACAAGTTTTCGGTGCGCAGTTTCTATACACTTTTCAGAAATCAAACCGAAAACCCGGAACTCACTTTTTCTTTTAACTATGCTTATAATTTCGGCATTCCGCTTAAAAAAGTAGTTAAAGCCGGAGATGTTGCAGGAACGATAACCCGCGAAAACGGGGAAGCGGTGTCAGGAATTGTAGTTTCCCTGCAAAACCGCACAACCATTAGCGACAAAAACGGCGGGTTTAGTATTAAGGCAGTGCCGGCAGGCAGGCATTTATTGTTTATCGACCGTTCAAATATGGCCATCGACGAAATTACCAGTATTCCCGTTCCAATTGAGATTGAAGTGTTTGAAGACCAGGTTGCTTCCATCCAATTAAAAATTACAAAAGGTGCACGGCTTTCAGGAAATTTTAAAGCGGAAGAAAGTGGAGTTTCGGTTTTACAGAATAGTGAAGTAAACACGCAAAATATTATTATTGAACTAAAAAATGAATGGGAACAATTCCGAATTACCACCGGTCCAGACGGAGAATTTTTTTTTCCATTAGTTCGACCCGGTGAATGGACTTTCAGAATATACACCAACAGCCTGCCCGATGGTTTTGAGGTAGAAAACCCGGTTACCGGCATTCTACTTGAGCCGGGCCAAAATCAAAATATTTCTGTTAGTCTGAAAGCACGAAAAAGAAATATTATATTTAAACCACTTGAAATAAAAACAATAATTAAGAATAAATGAAACAATATATAATAGAATACGGCTTAAAGTTACTTTTATTACTGCTTCCGTTCGGAGCATTTTCGCAGTGGGAAAACGGGCAAATAGCTGTTAATTTCAGCCTGCCCGAGGTGGCACTGGTTGACATCGAACCAGATGTCAATAACCGAATTCATTTTACGTTATCGCCTGCTTCTCAGTCAGGACGTCCGCCCGAACTGGCAGAATCGACCAATGAAACCTTGTGGATTAATTACTCATCTTCGTTACCCGGGCATCAGAATTCCCGTTCCATTACCGCTCAAATTTCACAGGGAACCATACCCCAGGGAATCAGCCTTTACCTTGAGGCAGGCAGTTATTCAGGAAATGGACGCGGGAAACCGGGACAGCCCGCAGGGAAAATAGAACTTTCGAGTCAACCCAGGCCGGTAATATCGGGCATAGGAAATTGCTTTACAGGCGACGGCATTGCAAACGGACATAAACTTGTTTTTTCCATTGAAATCTCTGACTACACGAACCTGGCTACAGCCGGTGACACAAACTTTATTTTGCTTTACACCCTAACCGATAATTGATTGCCGATGAAAAAATCATTTTATTTTATACTGCTGATTTTTATTCCTTTTTTAACGGAAGGGCAGGAACTCACTGTGCAGGTTGACGGAGATGCCGATTTTACGCATAATCTGATACCAATAAGTGAAGCGGGATTGGATTATCCTTCTACTCTTCAGGCCGAGTCATCGGTTTACGTTTCGGTCATTTCCGATAACCTGTTGGATAAAAAAAACAACCCAAACGATAAATGGAGGATTCATATTCATAAACTCGACATGGAATGGAACCAGGAACTTGCCCTTGAAGCCAGACGAACCGGACAGGGATTCAAACCCGACAATCCCGGAAATCCCAATATTCAAGATGGTGATAATTTTCAGCCAATCACCAACATACCGGTTTACTTTTTCCGTGGGCGTGGTGAAATTGTGCAAATTCCGGTCGCATTGCAACTGCGTGGATTTTCGGTTACGATGGGCGCACGCGATTTTGAAACCAGCCTGGTTTTTACTGTTTACGACGATTGGTAAATTTTAAATTACCAGTCAAATTCGAGTTCATAATCTGCCGGATTCAATCCCCATTTCTCCACCAGCCATCGGGCAGCTCTCAAATCATAGCGGTTTCGGGTCATTTCAGGGGAAGTTTTAATCATATCAACAACCCCGTTTATCATCTCCGGGCTTTTTTCTTCTACACAATCAATGGCATTCAGCGCATGAGCACGGGCAAATTCATTGGGATTTTCAAGAACTGAAAGCAATGCATTTTTTGCAGCTTCCTCTTCACCCAGATTGTAAAGCGCTTCTGAAGCAACTGTAATTACGTTGGCCGATTTATCGTTTAACACTGCCAGCAAGTCACCTTTTGCCGGTGCAGCTTCTTTTCCCAAAATGAGCAGCCCGGTTGCTCCCCAATATCGGATGGCGCTTTCATCGCTTTTCAAATAAGATTGTAATAAAGACAGGTTTTCAGCCTTTCCGAGTGTGGCTGTTTCAGCAGCATCAATAATGGGTTCCAGGTCGATTTTTCCCGAGCGCATGTAATCATACATGGGAGTTTCTCCTGCCCTGTCCACGCGGTCGGCTTCGGGAATAAAACCGGTGTCTTTTATCCGGCTAACCCAACCACGGTTGGCAACACGCATTCTTTCCAAAACATCAGCGTAAGCAGGATTCGCAGCAAGATTGTTGATTTCCCAGGGATCGTTTTCCGTGTCGTACAATTCTTCAACAGGCTTGGGTTCCCAGAATATACTTTGAGTTTCGTTGCATTCCCCGTTCAGATAAGCCTCCTCCCATGAACGAATGGAAGGCGCCCGCCACAGGTATTCCAAATGCTGGCCATAAATGCGGTAAGGCATGTAGTTGCGGATGTAACGAAATTTTTGATCGCGCACAGCCCGGCTCATATCATAGCGTTCATCCATTCTTCCTCGGAACATGTAAGCAAATTCCGGATCTTCGGTTTTTTGTTTGCCCAGAAAAGCGTTTCCCTGCATAAAATCCGGAATTTCGATGCCCGCAATGCTGAGCAAAGTCGGGGCCAAATCAACAAAACTTATTAACCTGTTCACCTTTGACCCGGGTTCTTTTTCCGGAAACAGGTATTTGTATTTTTCGGGAATACGCACAATAAAAGGTACATGTGTTCCGGTTTCGTAAACATACCGTTTACTGCGGGCTACCACACCGCCGTGATCTCCATAGTAAAAAACAATGGTATTTTCAGCCAGGCCGGCTTCTTCCAGCTCTATCAGCCATTTGCCAATCTGGGTGTCCATGTCTTCCACCTTGTCGTAATATTGAGCCCAGTCGTGTTTCATGCCTGGAGTTGCCGGGTGATGAGGCGGAATAGGCACTTCATCGGGAATGTGCCGTAGCTGTTCATCGGGAATGGAATCATGCAGCGAACTTTCATGCGAAATTGTGGTATTGAAAACGGCAAAGAATGGTTGTCCTGGCGCCCGGTTTTTATAATGAGCCTTATTGCTGCTTTCGTCCCAAATCAGTTTCGGATCGATGGATTCCGTATTGTAATCGGTTTTTGAATTGTTGGTGCAATAATATCCGGCCTCGCGTAAAAACTCAGGGTAGGTTTTCACAACTTCTGACTTTGGGTAGTAACTGCGCATGTGCTGGTTCCCGCCCGAAGTTGCATAAATACCTGTAATAATAGTATTTCGGGCCGGAGCGCAAACCGGAGCATTGGCATAAGCGTGTGTGTACAAAAATCCTTCGGAAGCCAGCTTGTCCAGGTTGGGTGTAGTGGCAAATTCATCGCCGTAGCAACCCAACAAAGGGCTGTTGTCCTCGCTGGTTAGCCACAAGATGTTGGGGAGCTCTTCAGGAATTTTTTCCTGGCATCCTGAAAATGAAAAAGTTGTAAGAGCAGCAAATCCGAGGATGGAGTAGCCGGTAAGGTTTTTAAGTTTCATCTTTAAAATTTTTTATTGAAAGATGTTCAAAGATAAAAAATGAATTTTTTTTAAACCCGATTATGCAAGGTTTGTTTTGCCAACTCAAAAAAAAATTGTTTTTTGCGATCCCTCCAAATTCATAAACCTAAATCTGAATCTTTTGTTAACTAATAAATTCGGGGGAAAAAATCTCCTGTTCAGCGATTAATTTTAAATAAAGTTTGAATGACAAAAAAGGGAAAAAACAAAGGAGATTTTTTTAAGCGAATGCTCGACAAGGTGGAAATAATCGGGAATAAACTACCTCAACCGGTAACACTATTCGCTATGTTAATGATAATAACCTTGTTGCTTTCATGGGTTTTTGGAGGAATAACCGTGGATCATCCTGGAAAAGAAGCCGGGTTAATTGGACCTGACGGAAGTCCGGTTGAAACCATTAAAGTTGTGAACTTGTTGTCGCGTGAAGGGGTTCAAATGATTTTTACCCGGATGGTTTCCACATTTGCCAATTTCCCTCCGTTGGGGCTTGTGCTTGTTGTTATGCTGGGAATTGGCGTGGCTGAATACACCGGTCTCATTTCTGTTGCGCTTCGGCTGTTTGTTTCCAAAGTTCCAAAATCCATAATTACTTTTTCTATAGTGGTGGCCGGCATGTTAAGTTCTGTTGCTGCTGACGCCGGTTACGTGGTTTTAATACCTCTGGGTGGCGCTATTTTTATGGGAATGGGCCGGCATCCACTGGCTGGAATCGGGGCGGCTTTTGCCGGTGTTTCCGGTGGATTTGGCGCCAATTTACTTCCCACAGGCCTTGACCCCATGATTGCTGCTTTTACCGAACCGGCAGCCCAGATTATCGATCCGGGATACACAGTGAACCCGCTTTCCAATTACTACCTGATGGCTGCTTCTGTGCCGTTAATTGGACTAATTGGAACCTGGGTAACCGAGAAAATTCTGGTTCCTAGATTAGGAAAATATACTCCTGCGTCCGATATTAAAATTGAAGAAGACAAGCCCATTTCCCGCCGCGAAGTGAGGGCGCTGGGTTGGTCATTTGTGGCTACCATTGCCGTTTTGGCTTTGTTTATGCTCACCATTATTCCAGCCGACGGACTGCTGCGGGGTGAAATTGATCCCAACACCGGAAGCCGCAGTTTTAAACCGTTTTACGATTCATTGGTGCCCGTAATGTTTATCGTGTTTTTTGTGGCCGGCTTGGTTTACGGTATGGCCGCCAAAACCATTAAAACCGACAAAGATGTTACCGACATGACGGCCAAAAGCATGTCAACCATGGGAATGTATATTGTAATTGCATTTGTGGCAGCGCAGTTTGTAGCTTACTTCAACTGGTCGCACCTGGGCAGCGTACTGGCCGTTAAAGGTTCCGATGCGTTAAATGCCATTGGTTTTACCGGCGGCCCACTGTTGGTGGCGTTTATCATTGTTTCATCTATGGTGAATTTGGTGATGGGAAGTGCTTCGGCCAAGTGGGCTCTGCTGGCGCCCATTTTTGTGCCCATGCTAATGCTTATGGGTTATTCGCCCGAAACCACGCAGGCGGCCTACCGTATCGGCGATTCATATTCCAATATTCTGACACCACTGCTGCCTTATTTTCCACTGGTCATTGTTTTTGCGCAGAAGTATGTAAAAGAAGTAGGCATTGGCACACTCATTTCCATGATGATTCCTTATTCCATTGCATTTGCTGTAGTCAGAATTCCGATGCTTTTAGTTTGGATTTGGGCCGGCTTGCCGCTGGGAATTGAGGGTCCGATTTATTATCATCCCTGAATCCTACTCACACGTGCAGGTTTCCAGGCAATCCACAATCTGACTGAGAATTTCGTATTTTAGATAGTAGTAAGTGTTTTTGCCTTCGCGTTTGGAGCAAAGTACACCTTTGTCGCGCAAAATTCCCAAATGGTGTGAAGTAGTGGACTGCTCAATACCAAGCAATTCGTGGATTTCAGTAACCGTAAGTTTTTTTCCACCTTCCAGATGTTTTAAAATGGCGATACGCATAGGGTGTGCAATTGCTTTCAACATATTTGCAGCAGTATCTAACCTGTTGGCGTCCAACACCTTGATTTCTACCATTTTTCTAAATTGTTTAAAAATGCAAATATATAAATATTTAAGGATTTACCGATAAGCTAGTTGAATTTAGATGCATTATGAATAAATCGCTTTCCCCCTGTTATTTTTTCGTTTAAAACTTACTTTTTTCGGCTAAATTATTCTATGTTCGTTATCGAAAAGGAAAAAGGGAATTTGTTGAATGTCGAAAATAAAATCCATACGTTTACCCATTGAGCAGGAGCTTCGGGATTTTGAACCATATTTCAAAAAATCCTTAAAGAGTGATGTACCGTTGCTGGGCACCATTCTGAATTTTTTGTACCGTACCAAAGGAAAACAACTTCGTCCCATGTTCGTGTTTTTGTCGGCCAAACTACATGGCGAAACCAATGAGTTTTCGCAATTGGCAGCCTGTTCTGTAGAACTGCTTCATTCGGCCACCCTGGTACACGATGATGTGGTGGATGAGTCGTATGAAAGGCGAGGCGCATTTTCAATAAATGCATTGTGGCGCAACAAACTGGCGGTGCTGGTGGGCGATTACATTCTGGCAAAGGGACTGCTTTTACAGTTGGAACATAAAAAATACAACTTCCTGCACCTGATTTCACGAGCGGTGCAGGACATGAGCGAGGGTGAAATTCTGCAGGTGAAGAAAAGCCGGAAACTTGACATCGACGAAGAAACTTATTTTGAAATTATTCGCAAAAAAACGGCATCGCTTATTGCTACCAGCATGGCTATTGGCGCTGCATCTGTTACTGAAGATCCTGAAATTCCCGAAAAAATGTATCGTATTGGGCAAAATGCCGGCATCGCCTTTCAAATTAAAGACGACATTTTTGATTATCAGGAAAAGGGAATTATTGGTAAACCAACCGGGAACGACATCAAAGAAAAGAAAATTACCCTTCCGCTTTTACATGTGCTGAACAATGCTGAATCGGGTGAAAAGAGACGGATTCTGCGGCTTATTAAAAAGAAAAACAAAAACCGGGAAGTGGTGAAAGAGTTGATTCAGTTAGTCATTGACAAAGGAGGAATTGAATATGCCACCGAAAAAATGAATGAGTTTAAAGATAAGGCAGTGGATGCACTGTTGGATTTCCCGGAAAGTGAAGCGCGTACTTCATTGATTGAGCTGATGAATTATATAACTACCCGGAAAAAATAGAAGTACCTCTCCAACAACGATTATTCGGATAATTTTCGGTTTTTGAGATGACGATCTTTGTCGCGGTTGCTTTTTTTCTCCATGTTTACAAGGAATGCTTCGTTCAGATTTACACCAGTTTGGTTAGCCAGGCAAATGAGTACCCAAAGCACATCGGCCATTTCGTCTGCCAAATCGTATTTTTCGTCAGACTTTTTAAAAGACTGGTCTCCGTATTTTCGTGCCATAATGCGGGCCAGTTCGCCGACTTCCTCAGTTAAGACAGCCATGTTGGTGAGCTCGCTGAAATACCGCACACCTATGGTTTTAATCCATTGGTCAACCAATTGCTGGGCTTCCTCAATAGTTATTTTGTTTGGTTTCATTTTATCCTATATTGTTTTAACCTTAACATGTTTTCCTCCCCTTTGGGGAGGTTAGGTGGGGCTTCAAAAATCTTTTTGTTTTGAATCAATGATTATTGTAACCGGGCCATCATTCACTAACGAAACATCCATCATGGCGCCAAAAATTCCGGTCCCCACTTTTTTGCCCAGTACCGCTTCGGTTTCGGCTATAAATTTTTCGTACATTGGAATGGCAAAATCGGGTTTTGAGGCGCGAATATACGAAGGACGGTTGCCTTTTTTTGTATTGGCATGGAGGGTAAACTGACTTACCACAATCACATCGCCTCCAACTTCTTGTACCGAGCGGTTCATCACCCCGTTTTCGTCGTTAAAAATGCGCAACTGAACTATTTTCTTTGTCAGCCATTCAATGTCTTCCTCATTGTCAGCATCTTCGATTCCCAAAAGAACAAGCAATCCTTTCCCGACAGAGGAAACTGCTTTTCCGTCAACGGTAACTTTTGCTTCCGAAACCTTTTGAATTACTACCCTCATAATGAATTTATTTTCTGCTAAAATATAAATTTAAGTAATGCCTGAACCTTCCAATCAATTTTTTGTTTATTTTTCAAGTTAAAAATTAAAACAAAAATCAAAAAAATAAGACCGATTATGAAATTAGGTTTATTAGTAATAATTCCGCTTTTGGCAATTTTAGGTTGTACTTCCCAGCGGGGAATAGAAAGTGAGACCATTGTAATTCAAACTTCTCCTGAAAATGCAATCCGGGAAATGGAAATTGAGTTTCAGAAAGGAAAAGCATTTAATCATCCGTCTTTTGCCGTTTGGATTGAGGACCTTGAGGGAAACTACATTGAAACACTTTATGTTTCGGGCTATGTGGCCAAAGGACGGTTTGGTTTTGGCGAAATTGAACCGGGAAAATGGAAAAACGAACCCGGGGATGTACGGCGACCTGCAACATTGCCTTTCTGGGCACACAAGCGCAACATTAAAGCGCCCGACGGGTTATTTATTCCTTCCCCTCAAACCGAAGTGCCCGACGCGCTGACATCAGCTACACCGCGAAATAATTTCAGGTTAGAGACAGCTACAAGTTATTCGGGAACAAACAAGTTCAGGGTTTTAATGGAAATTAACCAGGCCTGGGATGCGAACGAATTTTGGACCAACAATAAATTTGATGGCGATTTGAATTATTTTGGCTCACTACAGCCGGCACTGGTTTACGCAGTCACAGTCGATCCGCAAAGTCCCGAAACAGAATTCTACCTGAACCCGATTGGTCACAGCCATCCAACAGGTGCAAACGGAGTGCTGTTTACAGACCTGACCACTTTGACAACGGCTAAAGAGATTGCCCAAAAGATAATTGTACGTTTAAAATAATCCCAATTCATAAAAAAAGAAAACCATGAGAATCATTTATATAATCCTGCTGATTTTTATTTTCCCCCTGAGTGTTTTTGCACAAAATGCTTCGTTGAAAGGGCGTGTGGTAGATGCCGTAAGTAACGAGCCTCTTCCATTTGTAAATGTGATTGTTTCAGGAACCACCATCGGAACCATAACCGATATGGACGGCAATTTTGTGCTGACAGGTCTTACGCCTGGTTTCGTGCGCGTAGAAACTTCATTTGTTGGTTATCGCAGGGCAGTTTCATCCGAAGTGGAAGTAAGCGCAGCCCGGGTAAATTCTGTTGAAATTCAGATGGAAGAACAGAAAGAAGAGATTGAAGAAGTAACGGTGACGGCCTCACCATTCCGGAAAACGGAAGAAAGTCCGGTGTCATTGCGAAGCATTGGCATTGGCGAAATTGAAAAAAGCCCTGGTGCCAACCGCGATATTTCCAAGGTTATTCAGTCATTTCCGGGGGTTCAGTCCACACCAGCTTACCGAAACGATGTTATCATTCGTGGTGGCGGGCCGTCTGAAAGCCGGTTTTACCTCGATGGGGTAGAAGTGCCGTTTATCAACCACTTTGCAACTCAAGGTGCCTCGGGTGGTCCGGTGGGAATAATAAATGCAGATTTTTTACGCGAAGTGAATTATTATTCAGGCGCCTTTCCTGCAAACCGTGGAAATGCCCTGAGTGGTGTGCTTGAGTTTAACCAGGTTGACGGAAACAGTGACAAACTGAAATTTCAGGGAACACTGGGCGCTTCGGAGGTGGCAGCCACTATCGACGGGCCAATTGGCGAGAAAACTACGTTTATTTTTTCCGCACGACGTTCTTATCTGCAATTTTTATTCAGTGTACTTGAATTGCCTTTTCTACCCAATTTTACCGATTTTCAGTTTAAAGTACGCTCGCGCATCGACAAAAAAAATGAGCTGACTTTTGTTGGCTTGGGAGCAGTAGATGTATTCGATTTAAATTTGGGAATTGAAGAACCGGATGAGCAGCAAAGTTTTATTTTAAGCAGCATTCCGGTGAATGAACAGTGGAACTACACGCTGGGTGCAGTTTACAAACATTTTCGCGACAATAGTTTTCAAACCGTTGTACTGAGCCGCAGCCACCTCAATAACGGAGCTTACAAATATTTCGACAACGACGACAGTTCTGAAGAAAATAAGATTCTGGATTATTCTTCCGAAGAAATTGAGAACAAACTACGCTTGGAAAGTTCAAGCCGGTTTGATGGATACAGACTGAATTTCGGGGCTAATCTCGATTTGGTCACCTACACCAATTCCACACAACAACAGCGTTTTTATGGCGATGGCATTCTTAATATAAATTACAATACTTCGTTAAATCTTGTAAAATGGGGACTTTTTGCTCAGGCCAGCAAGAGCGTTTTTAACGAAAAACTGTCACTTTCGCTGGGTGTTAGAGCCGATGCCAACAATTATTCGCCCAGCATGAATAACTTGTTTGACCAGCTTTCTCCGCGTTTTTCAGCCTCTTACAGTTTAACACCCCGGTGGAGCCTGAATTTCAATACCGGACGTTACTATCAGTTGCCACCCTACACAACACTCGGTTTTCAGCAAAACGATGTTTTGGTTAACAAAGAAAATAATCTGAAATACATAATGGCTGACCACCTGATTGGAGGATTGGAATTCCGGCCGCGTCAGACTGTGCTTTTTACGGTGGAAGGATTTTGGAAAGGATACAAGGATTACCCGTTTTCGGTAAAAGATCAGATAAGTTTAGCCAATAAAGGTGCTGATTATGGAGTAGTTGGCGATGAGGAGGTTCTTTCACAATCGGAAGGACGTGCATACGGAGCCGAGTTTCAGGCACGGGTGAATGCCGCGAGCGGGTTCAATTTTAATTTATCTTATACGCTTGTACGCAGTGAATTTTTAAATGCCTCCAACGAATACATTCCTACCGGTTGGGATTCCAAACACTTGCTAAATTTAACTTCTACCACTGAGCTTAAAAAAGACTGGAGGATTGGCGGAAGGTGGCGTTTTGTGGGCGGCCTGCCTTACACTCCTTATGATTTGGAACGCAGTTCGCTGGTAGAAGCCTGGAATTTGTCAGGCAGTCCGTATTTCGATTTTACACGGTTAAATTCTGAACGTTTTTCAGCTTTCCATCAGTTGGATTTGCGGGTGGATAAAACGTATTATCTCAACAAAATCACCATGAAATTTTACATCGATATTCAAAACCTTTATAATTTTCAGGCTGAACAACAGGATATTATAGTAAGGGACACCGATGAAAACGGGAATTTTATTTTTACCGATAACGGTTCCCGTTACCAGTTGAGGAGGGTTACCAACACTTCGGGAACCGTACTGCCAACAATTGGAATTATTCTTGAATTTTAACAGGTTTTTAGCCTGCATTATTCATAAATTTTGTTTGTAATGAATGAAATGCAGGTTAATCCCGACTTAGATAGCCTGCCCCGAAGTTGATTCGGGGAAGTTAAACTTTTGAAAAAAGTTTTTACGTAATCTTAGTCGCTGTCGGAGACAGGAATAATTCTTGGATTATTCGGGTTAGAAAATAGAATTGTCGTCGTGTTTATCCTGCGAATCAACAATAATCATTAAGGTAATAAGGCTTCAGCCATATTCATTCACATGCGGCTGAAGCTTTTTTTGGATGTTCAATTTTTTAATCTGTTGGATTAATCCAATGGCAATAAGAAAAAGATAGCCGGAAGAATAAAAAAATCGGTTTATTTTGCATCGTCAAATCCAAAATGTTTTAGACAAAAAGTATTTATGCTTTGCATTCAACTAAAAAATAACGACCCATACTTTTGTCTTGCAGCCGAAGAGTATTTGCTGAAGAATTTTTCGGAAGATATTTTTATGCTTTGGCAAAGTGAAAATACGGTGGTAGTGGGAAAACATCAGAATGCCCTGGCCGAAATCAATTATCCGTTTGTACACCGGAACAACATTACAGTTGCCCGGCGTATTTCGGGTGGAGGAACGGTTTTTCACGATGCAGGGAATGTGAATTTTGCCTACATCAAAAACGTCAGCAGTCCGGCTGAAATTTCGTTTAAACTTTTTACCGAACCAGTTGTGAAAGCGTTGGCCAGACTTAAAGTCACAGCAACCACTTCAGGCCGGAACGATTTATTGGTGGAAGGCAAAAAAATTTCCGGAAATGCCGAGCATGTTTTTAAAAACCGGGTGCTGCACCATGGAACGTTGTTGTATAATTCCAACCTCGAAACTTTAGGACAATCCATAAAAGTTATTCCAGGAAAATACCATGGAAAAGCAGTACAGTCGAACCGGAGTATAGTTACCAATATTTTCCCTTTTCTGAAAAAGCAGTTGTCGGTGAATGATTTTAGTTCTTTTTTGATGGATGTTCAGCTTGAAAATTCAGCGAATTCAGTTTATGAACTGAATGAAAAAGATAACCAGACCATTCAAAAACTGGTGGCTGAAAAGTTTAAAACCTGGGTCTGGAATTACGGTTATTCACCTAAATATACCTTCCAGAACGAATTTCTTTTTGAAGATAAAAAACTGAAAGTGGAATTGCAGGTTGAGAAGGGACGGATTGTTTCCTCTAATTGTTCAGGCGAATTTTTTACAGAAAACGAATTGGAAATTCTGAATAAATCGCTTGTTGGAGAAAAACATTTTTATTCAGATATGCGGGAGAAGCTGGAGAAAATTCTTTCTGAAGTTTCGGACGAACTGGTTTTTTCTTTTTTTTAAAAAAAGGCTGCCTCAAAAGTAGAACATCAATCATTTTTTTTAGTGCTGAGCGTGGTTGAATCATTTGTTTTTCAAACGTATAGGTTCTTCGACTACGCTCAGAATGACGGAAACGAGGACTTTTGAGACAGCCCTTTTAAAATTTTTCCCCTTTGGAGGAGTCAGTGGGGGCTTTTATTTCGGCAGCGGATAACCTTCCAGCTCCTTCAGGTTTTTGGCAATTTCCGATTCCGGGTATTCAAAATCATTCAGTTGGCCTGTAAGGTATTTTTCATATCCCACAAGGTCCATCAATCCGTGGCCACTGAAGTTGAACAGAATAACTTTTTCCTTTCCTTCTTCTTTTGCCTTTTTGGCTTCGCGAATGGTGGCAGCAATTGCATGGGTGGTTTCTGGCGCAGGAATAATGCCTTCGGTTTTGGAGAAAAGCAATCCGGCCTCAAAACATTCGCTTTGGTGAATGGCCTGTGCTTCCATCAAACCGTCTTTTAACGCGGCACTAACCAGCGGAGCCATTCCGTGGTAGCGCAATCCACCGGCGTGAATTGGAGCCGGTATAAATGAGTGCCCTAAACTGTACATGGGCAGTAGGGGAGTCATTTTGGCTACATCGCCATGGTCGTAAATAAACGGCGCTTTGGTCAGGGTTGGGCAGCTAAACGGCTCAGCTCCAATAATCTGAATGTCGGCACCATGAATTTTATCGTACATAAAAGGGAATGAAATTCCTGCAAAATTGCTTCCCCCACCACAGCAGCCAATCACCACATCGGGATTTTTAATGCCTACTTTAGCCAACTGTTTTTTGGCTTCCAGACCAATTATGGTTTGGTGCAACATAACGTGGTTCAACACTGAGCCCAGAGAATAACGTGTTTCACCTTTAGGATCGGTAACTGCTGCTTCAATGGCTTCTGAAATGGCAATGCCCAGGCTTCCGGGTGTATCGGGATATTTTTCAAGAATGTTACGACCTGCCTGGGTTTCAGTACTTGGACTGGCAATACAGGTTGCTCCGTAAGTGTTCATCATCATTTTGCGGAACGGTTTCTGGTCGAAACTAACGCGCACCATAAAAACTTTACACTCGATGCCACCCAATTGGGCACAGGCAAAAGCCAGCGCACTTCCCCATTGTCCGGCGCCGGTTTCGGTAGTCAGTTTTTTTATGCCGAATTGTTTGTTGTACCAGGCCTGTGCAACGGCTGTATTGGGTTTATGGCTTCCGGCCGGCGAAACACCTTCGTTTTTGTAGTAGATTTTTGCCGGGGTGCCCAGCGCTTTTTCCAACTCGTAGGCTCGAATCAGCGGACTTGGCCTCCACTGAACCAAAATTTCCCGAATTCCTTCCGGGATGTCAATCCAGCGTTCCTGGCTTACTTCCTGTTCAATCAAATTCATTGGAAATACCGGCGCCAGCATTTCAGGCGAAATGGGATTTCCATCAGGTCCAATTGGTGGATTCAGAGGTGTTGGCAGATCGGGTGCCAGGTTGTACCATTGTCTGGGCATTTCCGATTCTTCAAGAAAAATTTTCTTTTGATGAGTCATGTTTTATAATTTTAAGTTTATTTTTTATTAAAAAAGGGATTTACGGCACAAGCAGTAAATCCCTTTTCGGTTTTTAAATTCGTGAAATCATATTTTGTTCCCTGGCTTCCATTTTAACATTGCGCCAGTGCCATTCTTTTCCAAATAATGGTGATGTGTACATATTCATCTTTTTATGAGGACGGTAAAACTACGGAATTTATTTTAAAACAGATTTGGGTTTGTAAAATAATCTGTCTTTTATATTCATCAATTACATTTCGGTTTTCGAATATAAAATATTTTGGAATGGGAAGAATGGAGTAAAATTTATGTCAATTTTAAGCCTGGTTAATTACGTATGAAATATTTGCTGAAAATTTAAACTCCGATATCCCACCTTCTGAAATACAGTCCCTGCCTTACAATGGGCAGCGTTTTGAATTCGATTTCTTCCATTAGGGCCAAAGGAAGTGGATAAAATTCAGAAGCAATTTTTACGTTTTCTTCCAGTTGTTCCATGCTGTCAACTCCAATAATGGTAGTACTTACCGGGAGACTCATATTGTAAGTCAATGCTTCTTTTATTGAAATAGTTCCCGCTTTTGGCGTACGCATCCGGGCATCGGTTTGTTCTTCCAGTGGTGGTGGAGTCCAGCAATTCAACATGCGTCCGCGGGTGGTCACCTTCATTCCGATGGTGGCAATTCCACGTTTTTGTGCTTCAGGCAACAGATAATTTTTAAAACTGAGGTAGTGTACATCGGCAGCATTGAGTGCAAGCAAAAGTGTGTCGAACGGATATCGTTTTATGGCTTCAAGCAACACAATGGGTTCAAAGTGCCCTGTAATTCCAAGATTCCGAACCACACCTTCCGATTTAGCTTTTTCAAGTGCTTTTATGGCGCCGTCATTAGCAAAAATCTGGTCAATTTGTTCCTGTCGTTGTACATTGTGCAACTGCCAGGTATCTAAATGATCGGTTTGAAGATTTTTCAGGCTTTCCTCAAGCAAACGCATGGAACCATCATAGGTCCGATCGTGGGTTTTGGTGGCAAGCCACACTTCACTGCGGCGGGTTTTCATTACCCGGCCAATGTTTAACTGGCTCACACCCCGGCCATACGATGCAGCGGTGTCAATATAGTTAATTCCCAAATCGATGGCGCGATTGATAATTTTTTCTGACTCTTCTTCCCGGCCTGCAATTTCGAGTGTTGCCTGTCCGCCCAAACTTAAAATACCTATTTTATATCCCGTTTTGCCAAAAGAGTGAGTAGGCATGGCACTGAATGTTATTGGATTGAAAGGGTGTTCATCGTTTTTTTTAACCGGAATTCGACTGAATTCTTTTTCAGAGCCCACTGCATTTCCGACGGTTACCGTGGCTGCTGCTGCTGCCAGTCCGGTTCCCAAAAATTTTCTTCGGTTGATGTTGTTTCCCATAATATTTGATTTTTAAAGAATTTATTTCAATTCAGTAGAATATGCTTTATATACGGTAATTTTTGTTTCGGGTTGAAAATAAGGATAAAAAACGAGATTATTTTGGAATTGATTTGCCGGGAAATAGGTTTTTCTCTATTTTTGCCCACCTGAAAATTAGAGGGTCCCATAGTTCAACGGATAGAATAGCAGTTTCCTAAACTGTAGATCCAGGTTCGATTCCTGGTGGGACTACAAAAACTGCTGGTTTATAGTAAATTGGTGGTTTTTTATTTTCGAAAACCCCATGGCTTTTTTAGATTTGCAACATGAATAAGATATTACTGTTTATTGATGGAAGTGTGGATGTTTCATCCAAAACCGGATTTGGCGCCTGGCTTGTGGTATCAGAACCCGTTCCTTCACCGGAAACGTTGAAAAAACAGGTGAAAGTGAAACGGTTTGAACAAACTTCGTCAACAAAACTGGAATTACAAACTTTGATGTGGGTGCTAAAGGAAATTCCCGAGGACGGGAATCGAGTCATAATTTATACTGATTCACAAAATATTATAAGCTTAAACTCCAGGCGTGAACGATTGGAGAAAAATAATTATCATTCAAGAAACAACAGGCAAATTAATAATTCTGATTTGTACATAGAATTTTTTAGGTTGATGGATAGGTTTGATTGTGAATTCGTAAAAGTGCAAGGCCATCAACCCACCAGGCACAAAGATGAAATCCACAGGCTTTTTACCATGGTTGACCGGGCTTCGAGGAATGCGTTGAGGAAGGAGAAAAAATTTTAACCTTTTGGTCATTCACCTGAAAACTGAAAATCAATTATTCGCAATGGTGTAGATTCGTGAACCGCTGCGGGCATTTCCTGCACCATTACCGAAAGTATTCCGTCATTTCTCCAGCGGTAAAAATCGCCCAGCATTTCGTTTACAAATGGTCCTTTTTCAGTATGGATGATTTTCCAGTCAGTCCATTTTGAAACGGAGCCGGCTGCGGCTATCACCAAATCCCCTTCGGCATATTTCAAATTATTTACAGTGCCTGAGTGCTGTGCGCCAAAAATCATGTAAATATTATCGTTTTTATCTGCAAATATTTTAGGACGATCTCCTGCGATCCACGGAAGCTCTAGGTGTTGCCAGTTACCATTTTCTTCCCGCCAGTAATGGTGATAGCGGCGCGCTTCGGGAGGGCCCCACCGGTGTTCTCCCGGCCAGCTTCCTGCTGCTTTCAGTGATTCGTCGGAACAATGCCACATGACCACATGAATTCGCCCCTGCGAATCAACCGTTTGCCCGTGTGTATTCATCAATCCGTATTTGCGACCAATGTCAACCACTTTTAATCCGGGAGAATTTACGCCGGGAGGTTCGGAAAAAACTTCTCCGTTATTATTGAGCCATGTTTTTCCCTGGTCGGTACTGTAAGCGTACATTAAATCGTGATTGGATCCCTGACTGTCTTCCCTCCACACCCAGGTAGCATGCAATTTTCCATCGGGGCCATAATCATAGCCATTCGGATAAGAACACCTGGATTCACTCTGTCCAAGAACATCTTCAAACATTCCTTTTCCTGAGTCAATCTGGCGTGTGTTTTTCCAGGTTCCATCTGTCGGATCATAATCCACCAACATGCGGTCGCCATTTCCCGATCCACCTTTGCGGTAGCAAAACTGGAGGCCGCCACCGGGAGTTTGCCAGAAACGGGGATAGGTTATCACTATGTTTTTCCCTTTTTCAAGTTCGGAGGTAACCGGACCAAAAAGTGAAGCTTCCCACACTACTTCTCCCGGATTTGTGGCTACATTCTTTTTGGAAACACGGTAGTGCAGCGGATCGTTGTGGTGGTCGAATGCAATATGTATGGTGCCGTCTTCAGGGCAAATCCCGATGGAAATTGTATTATGGGCATCATTGCTTTTAAAATGGTAGTCCTTCAATTCAAGGATTTCCCAATCAGCACCGGGCAATTTGCGCCTGGCCATACAAACATACCTTTGGGCATTGTAATATCCCACATACTGAAATCCGTTATGTGTAACCATTGCGTCCTGCTGAAACGATTTCCCATTGATAGCCTGGCCAAAATTCCCATCAATAGTGAGTGCTTTCGATTCAATAACCGAATGGCTGACTTTTTTAACTTTGATTTGGGCACTCAGGGAAAATTGCATGATTGCAAAAATTGATAACAGAAAACCAATTCTTAGAGATTTTAATAGAGTTTTCATAACAAAAATGTTTTTATGAACAGAATTAAAAACCTTAAAGTTAAATGTATTTTATTACAGAATTGAAATTTTTTCGCCTCCCACAGTTTCGTTTTATTAATTTTGCACGGAAATATATGGATTCAAATGAAAGTAATCGACATCATCAATAAATCGGAAAAAACAGTTTTTTCTTTTGAACTACTTCCCCCGTTAAAAGGAAACGAGGCTACACGAATTTATAAAACTATTGAAAGCCTGGTTGATTTCGACCCGAAATACATTAATATTACTACGCACCGCGATGAAGTGGAGTTCAGGGAAATGCCCGACGGTTCCATTGTAAAACGCACAGTGCGAAAACGTCCGGGAACTGTGGCCATTGCAGCTTCTATTCAGCACAGGTATGGCATACCGGTAGTTCCTCATATTTTGTGTGGAGGATTTACTAAAAGTGAAACTGAACATGTTCTCATTGATTTGCATTTTTTGGGTATTGAAAATGTGCTGGCCCTTCGTGGTGACGGCATTAAAAACCAGCACATTTTTCAACCGGAAAAAGAAGGACACGCCAATGCCAGCGAACTGGTTAAGCAGATAGTAAATCTGAAAAACGGAATTTACCTGGAAGAAGATCTGAAAAACAGTACTCCGCTCGATTTTTGTATTGGAGTGGCCGGTTATCCGGAAAAACATTTTGAAGCACCCAACAAGGAGCAGGATCTTTTTTACCTGAAACAAAAAGTGGATGCCGGAGCTGAATACATTGTTACCCAGATGTTCTTCAACAACCAAATGTATTACGATTTTGTGAAAAAATGCCGCGAAAATGGCATTACCGTACCCATTATTCCTGGCATAAAACCCATTAACATGAAAAATCAGTTAACCGTGTTGCCTAAAATTTTCAGCATCGATTTGCCGCTGGAGCTTTCTAAGGAACTGGCTAAATGTAAAAACAATGATGAAGCCAGGCAGGTGGGTACTGAATGGGCCATTTACCAGTCGAAAGATTTAGTGGCAAACAATGCACCGTCGCTGCATATTTACACCTACGGAATTTCCGACAATGTAAAAGAAATTGTAAAAGCTGTGTTTTGATTATAAGTTTTCCGACAGAATATCAACTCCAATTTGTTGTTGGTTTAGTTTATCGTTTTCAGACTGGTTATTTAATTTAAGTGAATAAATCATCGCTTCCACCTGACGAAGTAAATTACGTTTGTCCTTGCTTGGTGCATAAACATAGCCATAAGCCACAATTACACGTTGCCTGGCAGCATCCAAAACAGCCAGTGAAATATACGGGCCGCCCATAAAATCGTTAACAACCCGCCATAATCCGCGCATTTCTGCTGCGTAGTTTCCGTTGTGTTCACGGAAATTGTTGATTTGTTCAATGCGCCTTTCAGTAGCCATAAAACTTCCGGTTGTGGGTCCGGGAACATGGGCGCGTAAAATACTGTCACGAACTTTTAACTGGTAATTAACCATAAATGCACTGTCTGACACATAAGGAAATGTGTACAAAACAATTCCCTGCGAAATTTCCGGCGTTTCATAACGCAGCCAGATAAAATCTTTTTTCTCTTCTGCAATCTGAAAACCCGGTGCTACATTCATGGTTACACCAAAATTTTCATTCAAAATATTGTAAATTCCGCGTTCATAATACTTTTGGTAGTTCTGGGTAAGCCGGTCTTTTTCTGCTTTCAGAAAATAAGACATTATCCTGTCTTTATTTTCAACAAAAAGTTTTTCGAACTCGTTTTCATTTCTGGCCTGAATGATAACTGTTGCCTGTGGGCTTGCCCAAACATTATCCTGAAAAGTAACACCTGATGAATCGATATTCGGCGAAATGCGGGTTTGAACAATGTTGCGGGTAGTTTTAAAAATACTTTTAAACCCCTGGTGCTGAACTTTCACCAAATCGAAAAGCGGTTCATCCTGCGGCAGGGCAAGATGTTCCTGCGCCAGGGTTTCGCGTAAAAGTTTTCCCGGTTTACCTGCCCAGGCTTCCTCGCTGATAACTACAACCAGTTCACCTGCGCGGCCGGTAACATTTTTCGATACGCCTGTGTTTCCACTGTTATTACACGAAACAAGGGCAACAAGCATCAGCAGAGAAAAAATCCGGAATATTCCTTTCAGTTTCATTTGTGTCAATTTTTTTTGATTCGCATTTTTTACAACAAAAATCTTACCATATTGATTATGTGTGAAATAATGCTGTATTATGCAAAAATCCCGCTGCGGATTGACCAGCAACGGGATTTTTGGAAAAATTTTGATATGGGTTATTTTTCAATTTTCCCGGTTTCGGCTCTTTCTTCTTCGTCGTCTCCCTCTTTGGTAGCTTTTTTAAATTCTTTCATACCTTTTCCAAGGCCTTTCATTAATTCGGGTATTTTACGACCGCCAAAAAGGAGTAGTACTATAATTAAGATGATAATTATTTCCTGTGGTCCGATAAATCCTGCTACTACAAATAAATTCATGATAATGAAGTTAAAAATGGTTTGATGCAAAAATAGAACTTTTTTACTTAAAACGTTCCATTAATCATTTTAATTATATCATTGGCATTGGCAAAAAGTACAAGACCCAGCAATAGCACCATTCCTGCAATTTGTGCATATTCCATAAATTTTTCGCCGGGTTTTCTTCCGCTAATCATTTCAAACGCCAGAAACATAACATGGCCGCCATCGAGCGCCGGTATGGGCAGAAGATTCATAATGGCCAGAATAATGGAAATAAAAGCTGTCATGTTCCAAAAAGAAAACCAGTCCCAGGTGGCCGGGAAAATATTTCCAATGGTGGCAAACCCGCCCAGCGATTCGTAGGCCTTTGTTTCGGGCCTGAAAAAGAGTTTAAATTGTTTCAGGTAATCTTTGGTGGTTTGAACACCGCGGCTGATTCCGGCAGGAATGGATTCCAGCAAACCGTAGTTGATGGTGGCCAGTTGAAGAATATCAGGGTTGTTAAAAACGGGGTAAAATCCCAGTTTGCCTTCTTCAGAAACGTTAATTTTCTGTTTTATTTCATCACCCTCGCGTAAAAGAGTCAGCTCAACCGTTTCATTTTTTCTGGAATTGAGGTAGTCTGAAAATTGATCATAAAATTCGAACCGGTTTCCGTCGATATTCACAAAAATATCCCCTTTTTGCAATCCTGCTGCGGCGGCTGGCGAATCATCCACAATATTTCCAACCTGAACATCAAACGGTTTACGCCAGGTCATTACTTCTTTGCTTTTCAGCAACAAGGCCAAATCGGCATCACTAATTTCCACATTCAGAACTTTCCCATCCCGTTCAACCTGAACTGTGCGTGCATCGTCGAGAACAATGGTTGGAATTATTTTCATGAAATTTTCCACTTCCTTGTTTTCAACCGTCAGGATTTTATCGCCATTCTGAAAACCGATTTCTTTTCCCACTTCAGTTACCTCTATGCCATAAGTTACATTTTTGGTTGGCAAATAGGTTTCGCCCCAGGCATAAAGTACACCAATATAAATTATCATGGCAAAAAGAAAGTTCATCATAACACCGCCAAGCATAATCAGAAGCCGTTGCCATGCCGGTTTTGATCGGAATTCCCAGGGCTTGGGAGGTTGTTTCATGGCCTCTTTGTCCATCGACTCGTCAATCATTCCTGAAATTTTGACATAACCGCCCAGGGGCAGCCAGCCAACGCCATATTCAGTGTCACCTTTTTTTACTTTAAACAGTGAAAACCATGGATCGAAAAACAGGTAAAATTTTTCAACCCTTGTTTTAAAGAGACGTGCGAACATAAAATGCCCGAACTCGTGTAAAACTACCAGAATTGAAAGGCTTAAAATGAGCTGGGCAGCTTTAATTAATATTGTTTCCATTTAAAAAATTTCCTCTTTTCTTAAAATTTGTCTTCTGTTAACAACTTTGCTATACGTCTTGTTTCGGTGTTGGTTTGAATCAGGTCATCGATGCCTGGTTTTTTTATAAAATTAACTTTCTCCATTGTTTTTTCGATGATTTCCGGCATTTTCAGAAAATCAATTTTTTCGTCTAAAAAAGCCTGTACCACCACTTCATTTGCGGCATTCAGCACACAGGGGACATTGCCGCCGGCATCCAAAGCCTCAAAAGCGAGTGCAAGGTTACGAAAAATTTTTGTATTCGGCTTTTCAAAATGCAAGTTGGGATAATCCCAAAAGTTGAACCGCGGAAAGTTGTTTTTTATCCGGTGCGGAAATCCAAGCGCGTACTGAATAGGAAGTCGCATATCAGGAAGTCCCATTTGTGCTTTAATGGAACCGTCTTCGAATTGTACCATGGAATGAATTACCGATTGCGGATGAATAACCACTTCGATTTTAGATGAGGGTAACCCAAATAACCAGTGCGCTTCAATAGCTTCAAAGCCTTTGTTCATAAGAGTTGCCGAATCAATAGTTATTTTTGCGCCCATGTCCCAGTTGGGGTGGGCAAGAGCATCTTTCACCGTTGCTTTTCCCAGCTCTTCTTTTGTTTTTCCCCTGAAAGGCCCACCCGAGCATGTAAGAAAAATCTTTTCCACAGGGTTGTAAACTTCCCCAATTAAGCACTGAAAAATAGCTGAATGTTCTGAGTCAACCGGTAAAATATCTACCTGGTTTTCTTTGGCCAGACTGGTAATAATTTCCCCTGCCACTACCAGGGTTTCCTTGTTGGCCAGGGCAATATTTTTTCCGGCTTTTACTGCATGCCAGGTTGGAATTAATCCCGAATAACCAACCATTGCCGTAATAACCAAATCAATGGTTTCCATTTGCACCACCTGGTTTAGTGCGTCGGTTCCGGCAAATATTTTTATGGGTTCATTTTGCAGGGCTTCGGAAACAATGCTGTAGTTATTTTCGTTGGCAATAACCACAGCATTTGGCTGAAATTTTTTGGCCTGCGAAATCAGTAATTCAACATTATTGTAAGCTGTTAAAACTTCTACTTCAAACAATTCAGGATTTTTATCAATCACCTCGAGCGACTGGGTTCCAATTGAGCCTGTTGAACCAAGAATGGCAATTCTTTTCTTCATATTCCTAAAAATCAATGTATTGTTCCGGATCGAGGGCTGTGCCATTGTGCCAAAGTTCAAAATGTAGGTGCGGACCGGTAGAAAGTTCACCTGTGTTCCCGATAATGGCAATTGCCTCCCCGGCTTTTACCCTGTCTCCCATGTTTTTCAGCAATTCTGAATTGTGCTTGTAAACTGAAATGAGTTCTGCATCGTGCTGAATGTATATAACATACCCGGTTTCAATAGTCCATCCTGAAAAAATTACAGTTCCATCCATAATGGCCGAAATCCGTGCATTTGGTTCACTTACCAGGTCAACCCCAAAATGATCCTGTGTTGATTTGAATTTATTTGTTATCACTCCTTTTACAGGAACAAAAAAATAAATCTGGCTCAAACTTAATCTGCGAGTTGTTGTATTCCCTTGTGGGGTTAAATTAATTTGTTCAGCCAAAAGTTTGTCCTGGAAAACCGAATCGTGGTTAAATTGTTCAAAATCAACCTGGTTTGATGAATAAGACGTATCAATAACCAAATCATCTTCAGGAACCTCGCCATTCATAATGGCTTGAATTCCCCTGAAAAACTGATCGCGTTTATAAAGTTCGTTTTCAAGCGAATCAACTTTAAGTGCAGTGAGAACCAGCAATTGCCTGTATTCTGCCTTCGGATAACCGGGAATGTATTCGCGTAAACCAGTTGTGGCAATAAGTAAAATTACAAGCATTACAATAATTGCCGACAAAAGACTGGTAACGGTAAAAACCTTCAGCCTTGAGAGTTTCATACTCCAGACCGATTGAAAAGTGGTATCGTTGTATATAATTAAACGGTATCGGTCGTTTAGTTTTTTAAATAACTTTTTCTTCACTATCTCCCTGCTTTTATTTGAGAGCTACAAAATTAGAAAGAATTGACAAACCACAGCCGGGATTATACTTTTTTAACCACTGCTTACTGTAAACCAAACATAAATCACTTAGCTATGAAAAGTGAAATATTATATTTGCACTTTCAAAAATTATAAAATTTATTGTATAAAATGAGAAGATTGAGTTTTTTGCTGCTCCTGACAGTTCTATTATTGGGTAGGGCAGTGGCCGACGAAGGGATGTGGCTGCCCTCGCTTATAAATAAGTTGAATGTTTCTGAAATGCAGCAAATGGGACTGGAGTTGTCAGCAGAAGACATTTACAGCATCAATAATTCCAGTTTAAAAGATGCTGTTGTTGCACTCGACAGGGGATCGTGCACAGCCGAATTAATTTCAAAAGAAGGATTGTTGCTAACCAATCACCATTGCGGATACGATGAAATACAAACACATTCGAGTGTGGACCATGATTACCTGCAGGACGGATTTTGGGCCATGACCCGCGAAGAAGAATTACCAAACCCGGGAAAATCAGTTTCATTTCTGGTGCGTATTGAAGATGTTACCGACAAGGTTTTGACTGAACTGAACGACGACATGACCGAGGAGGAAAGGAATAGAAAAATAAACAGCGTTACAAGCGAACTGGAAAAAGAAGCTAAAGGGGAAACGCATTACGAAACCTATGTGCGGAGGTTTTTCAACTCCAATCAGTTTCATCTTTTTGTGGTTGAAACGTTTAACGATATTCGTTTGGTAGGTGCTCCACCACAGGCTCTGGGAAAATTCGGCGGCGATACCGACAACTGGATGTGGCCACGGCACACTGCCGACTTTACTCTTTTTCGCGTTTACTCTGGTCCCGACGGAAAACCAGCAAGGTTCTCTGAAGACAATATTCCCTATTCTCCGAAACACTTTTTTCCTGTTTCAATTAATGGCATTGAAGAAGGCGATTTCGCCATGGTGATGGGATACCCGGGCAGAACAAACAGATACAATACTTCCTATGGAGTACAATACACTATGGATGTTACCAATCCGGTGCGGGTGGAAGTGCGTGAAGAAAAATTGCGGATAATTGACCAATACATGGGTAGCAGCCAGAAAGCACGAATTCAGTACGCATCAAAATATGCCAGTAGTTCAAACTATTATAAATACAGTATTGGGCAAAACCGTGGGTTGGAAAACCTGAATGTAATTGGGGAAAAAGAGGCGCTGGAAGATGAATTTACGCAATGGGTGAATGCTGATAACAACCGCAGGGAAAAATATGGAAAAGCTCTGAATTATATTGAAGAGGCATACAAAGATGTGGAAGTAAAAAAAGCCCAGGAATATATGGCAGAAGCCATGGTTCGTGGTCCGGAGATTTTTATGTTTGCCTACCGTGCACTGCCGGTTTACCGGTTGTTAAGCGATGGTGAAACCCGCCCAGAGTTTCAGGAAATGATTAAAAACCGCATAACCAGTGGCATGGATTCGCATTTTAAAGATTACGATGCCGAAACAGACATGAAAGTAGCGGCTGCATTAATGAAGTTGTATTCCGAAAATATTGACCCGAGATACCATCCGGCTTTTTTTGCTGAAGTGCAGAAAAGGTACAAAGGCGATTTTGATAAATACACGGAAAAAATGTTCAAAAAATCGGTATTTGACGATCAAAATGAAGTGAATCAGTTTCTGGATAACATGAAATTGAAAACCCTTGAAAAAGACATGGCGTTTCAGGCTGCCCGCGATGTATTTGAAAAATACAGGGAATTGAATGACCTGGCCGGACAAAATAACGATTTGCTGGACAAAGGAAACCGTTTGTTTGTTGCGGGTTTAATGGAAATGCAAAAAGATAAAAACTTTTATCCGGATGCCAATTCAACCATGCGCCTTACCTACGGGCAGGTGCTTGACTATGAGCCACGCGACGGGGTTATTTACAAATATTACACAACGGTTGATGGTTATCTGGAAAAAGAAATTCCGGGTGATGATGAATTTCATGTACCCGAACGCATGAAAGAGTTGTTACTGGCCCGCGATTTTGGCCGCTATGCCAACGACGAAGGTGAACTTGCAGCTTGTTTTATTACCAACAACGACATAACCGGAGGAAATTCTGGCAGTCCGGTGCTCAATGCCAAAGGAGAACTGATTGGCGTGGCGTTCGATGGAAACTGGGAAGCCATGAGTGGCGACATTGCGTTTGAACCCGAATTGCAACGCTGCATTAACGTGGATATTCGATTTGTACTTTGGGTGATTGACAAGTATGCCGGCGCAACTCACCTCATTGATGAAATGAAAGTTGTTGAATAAAGAATTTAATTCTAAAAAAAAACAGGCTTCACAGAATTTAAAGTGAAGCCTGTTTTTTTTGATTTGCAGTTACAAAGATAACCGCTCAATCGACCAGGTATTCGGATCACGGTAATCGGCTGCCGGCTGTTCCTGGAGAATCCAAATTTCATCACCCGAAGCGGCCGGAAATATGTTCATTATTTTCGACCACCACGTATTTCCGGGAGGATATCCAAACGGTGGATTTGGACTCAATTCCCAGCTTTTCTGCTCAACCAGGGTGTTGTAATCCAACATTTTTATGTAGGAAGTACTTCTGTACCAGCCTTCATCGCATGCGATAAAAATTTTCCCGGTTTCACCCTGATGTGCAATGGAATTAATTCTCAAGTCCTCTGAAAGGTCAAATTCACCGAGTACCGGCGGGGTTTCCATGCTCCACAACTTGCCGGGAATATATTCCGGTACCTGATAAATCCGGCGGGTTCCGGCAAAAATCCGCTCCCCGTCTTCCGACAGCCAAAACCCGTTCAGTGCCATCCAGTATTCGTTAAGCGAATCGGTTACCAAACCGTTTGAAATGTCATACAGGAACAATCCGTCGGGACTCCAGCCGGGCCGGGTGGAAAGCAGCAAATTTTTTCCCGGAACTTTTTTGAGCACCGAAAGTCCACCTTCGCTCTCTTTTGATTTAAAGCGATTTCCGGTTTCCAAATCAAGACCTGTCAGAAAATAGTTGTAGTCTGAATTCTCAAGGTAAAAAAGGCGGTTTTCCCCGGCAAATGCTATTCGTGTTGGAACATTGCCTGCCGGATAAGTGGCCAGCAGCGCCCGGGATTCAGCCGAATAGGTTGAAATTTCAGCATTGGAAAATCCGACTGCCAGTGCACTACCATCTTCCGACAAAGCGATACATTGCGGAACGCGGTTGAGTTTTAGCGTATCAACATCGGGTGAATCTGACCGGAAAAACAGCAGGTTGTTCGGATTTTTTGTTAAAACCACCACCTGGTCCAGATTTTTTATGTAGGCCGCATCAATGTACTCCCCTGTCAAATAACCTCCATAATAACCCGCTTCCTCAATGGTAAATTTAAATTCAATGAAATAACTGGCACCGGACACATTGTTCCAAATTTCAACCTTCCCGGAATAATCTCCCGGTTCAAGTCCTTCGGGATGAATAGCGTACTGCCAGATTCCATATTCATGAGCGCCGAGAATTCCTTCGGTGGTTTCCAGCATCAGCCAGTCGGGTTTGCTTACCACTTCCCACAAAAGAATTCCGTAACCACTGTTGTCTATCTGGTACATACCCTGCAACGTGTAGTCCACTTCAATCAATGACGGGGTGTTGCTGATTTCCGGTTCGCCAACATTCCAAACTACCACGGTATGCTGCACAAGGCCAACTTTTTCCACTTCAAATACCAGCGGAAGGGCAAAAATTCCAAGACCAAAGTACATTTCGTTTTCTTTTATGCTGAATTGGAAATTCACCCTGGAACCCGGATTTGCAATGCCTTCCTTCGGGTTGACTTCCAGCCATCGGGGAAACTGATAAAGCTTCCATGAAGCCGGCTCGGTGTTCAGCAGGTTTATTTCCTGCTCAAAACTTTGAATGTCGCTCATCACGAATATTGTGTCGCCCGCAATGTAGTTCGACGGATATTGCATATCCAGAAAATCGTTGCTGCATGAGGCCAGCAATCCAATCAAAATCAGCAGTCCAAAAACAAGTTTTGAATGGGATTTATTATTTCGATGTGTCGTTTTCAAGTTCATCGTTTCAAGGTTAAAATATTACAAATAAAATCTCAGTCCTGCTCCAATGTCAACTCTCGACAAACCTTCCATTTGTTCTTTTTCCAGCTTAACATCCTGGATATTTATGCCGTTATTAACTTTTATTTTCGATACACTTGATTGAAAAAGTCCGGCACTGATAGCCACTGATATTTTTTTCCCGACAAAATACTCCACACCAAATTCCGAGTTCCCGCCGTAGGCTTTCCCGGTAATTAGTATAGGAGTATAAATAATTACTGATTCTTCCCTGAAAAGGGTAAGCCCGCTGGAAACCTGTCCGTAAAACTTAAATTTCGGATTAATCCAATGCTGCATATAAAGCGACAAACCCACGTAGTTGGTGTAAATGTTGTCTGTGAATTTGCCGTAAATAAATGTAAATGTGTCTCCCGGATCAACAGTTCCGTGCAGGCTTCCCGACGAATGGTGAAACTGATAATCAATTCCCAGCCCATAGTTTTCCCAAATCAAATAGTGCACCTGCCCGGCGGCTTTAGCGCCTGTTTTTACCTGTTTGAAATAGGAATCAATCTCCGAAGAGGGAATTCCCCGGTTTTCCAGATTTTTTCGCGTTTCTTTTGTGCTTGCTATGCGGTAACCGCCGCCACCAGTTATCGAAAACCGCCATCTTTCGGTTTGAAAAACGTTGGTATTAAAACTATTTTCAGGTTCTACCGATTCGCTAACCTGCCACGATTGAACATCTTTTCGGCTTATGCTCGATTTGGTTTTCACCCCTCCGCTGACCTGCATGAATTGAATGGACTGGGCAGTTACCCGGTTGATTTTGCAATCAATGGTGTCGTTTGATACAGTGATAATTCTGTCCTGTGCCGAAGCAGACAGAAAAAATCCCAGTCCCAAAAGCAGGAAAACGGTCAATAATCCGGTTCTAAACATTGAAGATGGTTTTTTTGAAATTCGGGCTAAATATAAATTGAATATTTCGAATATATTATGATATGAATTATCTGTTTTGGTTGGAATTTTAAAAAAATACATTCTCCTTTGCATTAGTTTTTGTGAATAAAAATGGCCAGACCAAAAATTACAATTTATACCGACGGGGCAGCCCGTGGAAATCCGGGGCCGGGCGGTTACGGAATTGTGCTGCTTTCGGGACCCCACCGCAAGGAATTATCGGAAGGTTACCGGCTTACCACCAACAACCGAATGGAGTTGCTGGCGGTAATTGTGGCGCTTGAAACCCTGAAAATTCCCGGAAGTGAAGTCACCATTTACACCGACTCCAAATACGTGGCCGACGCCGTGGAGAAAGGCTGGGTGTTTAACTGGGTGAAAAAACGGTTTAAAGGCAAAAAAAATCCCGATCTCTGGTTACGTTTTCTTGAAGTTTTCAAAAAACACTACGTAAAATTTGTGTGGGTGAAAGGTCACGCCAATAATCCCCTGAACGAGCGCTGCGACCAGTTGGCCGTGGAAGCGTCGATGAAACCGAATCTGTTGAATGATGAAGGTTATCAGAATGCCCTTCAGTAAAATTATGTGCAGAAATTTGAAAAACAGGTTTATAGCTTTTCATATTTCATTTTGTTTTTCTGATATTTGAATATTGAAATTAAACATCATGTAAATGAAAAACCTAATTTTTTTAATCAGTGCTTTTCTGCTTTTTTCCTGTAAAAACCCATCCGAAATATCGGTTTTCAGTCCTGATGGAAAAACCGAAGTTCAGATTGCAGTTGACGATTCTTCACAAATAATTTATTCGGTATTTTTTGCTGATTCTGTTTTAATCCAACCTTCAAGGCTGGGTTTTCAGCAGGAAGGTGAATCGGTTTTAGGCAAAAATTTCGAAATTGTTTCTTCTGAAAAAACCACAGTGAACCAGGTTTGGCAACCGGTTTACGGTGAACGGTCGGAGGTGAGGGACCATTACAACCAGGTGAAAATCCGGTTGCGGGAAACAACCGGTCTGCCGCAACGGGAATTTGAAATGACTTTTCGGATTTATGATGAAGGTGTAGCGTTCAACTATACTTTTTTACCGCAACCTGGGAAAAATAAAATCATGCTGCAAAAAGAGCTAACCGAATTCCGGCTGACTGAGAATTATCCTGCCTGGGTTTCAGACAGGGCGCAGTCGGAGTACCGAAAAGTGCTGATAAACGATATTGAACAGCCTGCCGAACGACCTTTGGTGATTGAAACGGGCAACTATTTTCTGGCTTTGGGCGAGGCCAAACTTATCGATTTTTCGCGTATGAAGTTCCTGTCAGGCGAACGGGAAAATTCGCTGTTGGCTGGCCTTCACGATGCGCCAACCGTTGAACCTCCTTACACCACACCCTGGCGAACCATCATGATTGGCCGTTCTCCGGGTGAACTTTTGGAGAATAATTATTTCCTGGAAAATCTGAATGAGCCGTGTGCCATTGAAGATGTTTCATGGGTTAAACCGGGAAAAGTGATTCGCGAAGTGACCCTTACCACGCAGGGTGGTCTGGCCTGTGTGGATTTTGCCGCGGAAAACGGATTGCAGTATGTGGAGTTCGATGCCGGCTGGTATGGACCCGAAGGCGACGAAACTTCGGATGCGACCACCGTTACGGTTGACCCGGCCCGCTCGTCCGGCCCGCTCGATTTGCACCAGGTGATTGATTATGCCGAAAGCAAAGGAATCGGGATTATTGTTTACGTGAACCGCCGGGCGCTTGAAAAACAATTGGATGAAATTCTGCCGTTGTATAAATCGTGGGGAATAAAAGGCGTAAAATACGGGTTTGTGCAGGTTGGCTCCCAGGAATGGACCACCTGGCTGCACGAAGCAGTTAAAAAAGCGGCTGAAAATCAGTTGATGGTTGACATTCACGACGAATACCGGCCAACGGGTTTTTCACGAACATTTCCGAACCTGATGACGCAGGAAGGAATTCGCGGCGATGAGGAAAGTCCCTCCAACAAACACACGCTGATTACTTTGTTTACAAGAATGCTGGCCGGCGCCGGCGACAACACCAATTGCTATTTTGCTCCGCGTGTAACCGAAAAAATGGGAGGACATGTGTCTCAACTGGCCAAGGCGGTGATGTTGTACAGCCCGTGGCAGTTTTTGTACTGGTACGATCGTCCGCAGGGCTCACCCGGCAGAACCGGTGGTGCAGGAAGTTCAGAAGGATATATTCAGGATGTTCCTGAACTTGAATTTTTCAAAAATATGCACACCGTTTGGGACGAAACAAAAGTGATTGAAGGGAAAATAGGGGAATATGCAACCATCGCCAGGAAATCAGGCAGCGACTGGTTTTTGGGTTCACTCACCGGAAACACCGGTAAAACCGTTCAGTTTAACCTTGATTTTCTTGACGAAAATATTGACTACGAAGCAATTGTCTATTCGCACGACCCCGGTTCCGAATCATCCACCAAAGTAAATATTGAAAACCGGAAAGTAAATGCCGGGTCGGTTTTGGAGTTTGATGTGGCAGAAAATTCGGGATTGGCGGTGCATTTTCGGAAGATTTAAAAATTTGATGAAATAGCACATTTTGCGCTGAATGCATCCCGTAGGGACAAATGTCAGTTGGAAAGCTGGCGTTATTTGCCTTTATTTTCAATTTTTTTCCACTTATCTTTTATTTTCGTCTCGCCGTCGAAATAACTTGCCTTCGAATTATTATTGAAAATCTCATAAGTCGGAGCAATCAAAATTTTGTTTGAATCGGGATATTCAGCGATGTCATAACGAATATAAGTTCTGATGTCCAGATAAATACACGGTTCATTGGTGTGATTATAGAGTTGGTGTGCTCCTGCTTCTCCCTTTTCAAAAAATATCAAGTCTCCATGGTTTACAATTTCCAATCCATTTGGGGTTCTTAATGTTGCCGAGCCAGAAATTAAAAAAAATAATTCTTCTGCGTAGCGATGGAAATGATACGGCGCAGAATACTGACCAGGATTCAGCTGCCTTAAATCAAAATTTAGGTTTTCAGGATTTATTCCTTTATGAATTCTTGAAACATCTGTGTAAATTCTGTAATTATCAATCTTGTTCGGACTTTCCTTAAAGTCTCTTTGAGTTGATTTTAAAATTGTTGCCATAATTCAATAATTTTTTCTAATTCATTAGTTTTTCAATACGGTTGTCTGTTAGATTTTCAAGATTTTTAGTGATTTTTTTAATATCCCAATCCCACCATTTTAACTGTAAAAGTTTTTTAATGGTTTCATTTGCGAACCGTTTTTTAATTTCAGTGGCAGGATTTCCACCTACAATAGAGTAGGGCTCAACATCTTTTACCACAAGGGAATTAGTTGCAATAATTGCACCGTCGCCAACAGTAATACCTGCCATAATTGTGGCGTTGTAACCTATCCAAACATCATTGCCAATGGTAATATTTCCTTTTTGGGGATAATCTTTTCCAGCCATTGCATTTTCCCATCCATTTCCAAAAATAGCGAACGGATAAGTGGTTAAAGCATTGGAAAGGTGATTTGCTCCGTTCATTATAAATTTCACATCAGAAGCTATCATGCAAAATTTTCCAATAATTAATTTATCTCCAATAAAATCAAAATGGTATTTTACATTTTTTTCGAAGTTATTTACGTCTTCAAAATCATCATAGTAAGTGTAGTCGCCAACAATTATATTGGGATTCTTGATGATATTCTTTAGAAAACAAAGTTTATTATAGTTTTCCAAAGGAAAAACCTGGTTCTTATCCGGTCCAATCATAATGTTCATTTAAAAATTGATAATAAAATAGTTGTGTAAAAAATTTAAAAAAGGAATACTTTTACCTCAGTACTCCTTTTTAAATCTCTCTTTTCAAAATTTGCCGAACTTGAAAGTCAGTCCGAAATTCCAACCCTGCAACACATCCGGAGTTTTTCCAATAAGTTCAACATTTGAAGTGAACCGGTAGCTCAAAGTAGCCGCCATACGGAAAAACGAAGTCAAGTTGAACTCCAGATCAACAGCAGGTTCCAGCACAAAAAAGAAATCATTTTCCGGTATTTCAATATCCCACGGGTCTTCCCAGGTTCCGGGGCCAACATTTCTGACCAACCCGACTCCACCCATTCCCACCAAAACCGGAAAAGAAACATGCACCGGTTTGGTTGCACCCAAAATGGGTTCAATAAAAATTCCACCGTAACCGCCTGCCAGTGAATACCACCCTTCACCACCAACCGGCAGATTGTAACCGTCAAGGTTGTTGAAAAAGCCGTAACCTGCCAGCCCAAGAGCTGTGGAATGGTTAAAAATCAATCCGGCACGACCGCCGATAACCAAAGCGTCTTTGGCTTCCATTTGGGAATAACCAATTGTTGCAGCACCGTAAAATCCCAGACTTTTGTTTCCGGAAAGTGTGCGGATTTCATTGCTTTTCTCATCGTCCTGAGCAAATGCAAAAACAAATGCAAAGCTTAGCAAAATGAACATTGTCATAATCTTCATGGCAAAAATTTAAAAATGAATATTAATAAACCAGGATTTTTTCTGTTTGAACCGCATCCTGGTATTTTGCGGCTACAATATACATTCCGGGTTTCTCCGGAACTTTAATTTCGTTGAAACTTTCTGAATTTGGTCTCGAAACCAGGATTTTACCAGTTAAATCATAAATTGAAATTTCCGCTGAAACATCTGATTCGGGAACCTGAACTGTTAATTTTCCACCAGCTCTTACCGGATTGGGGAAAACCTGAATCGGAGGAGAATTATGCACAGGAGGTTTTGCACTCGTCACCAAACTTTTGTCGGTGGTATAAATTCGCTCATCGAGGTACTGGATCATAAATATCCTGCCCGAACTTTTTTCAACAAACTGTTGCGGATGGCGCCATCCGTCTTCCGAACTACCAAGGCCATAATCCACACGATTCCAGAAATTTCCACCGGTTTCTGAAAAGTAGGTTGCACCAATGTATGCTAATTGATAGTAGGAACTGTACCAGTCGCCGTTTTGTGAAAAATGGATGTTATTCAGCGGGCGGTCTGTCCACCAGCTCGTATTTTTTTGCACATGCATTGCCTTCCACGAATTGGGTGCTTTTATATCATCAATACTTACACACAAATTAAGCTGGACCATAAAATTAGGAGCAACACCATAAAAGCTAAGGTAAAGACTGTCGTTTGGAGAAACCGAAAGGCCGGTAGGTTGTTTGATTTTTACGGGTGCTGAAAATGAGTCCATTTTTATGGAAATTTTTTCCCAAAGCAACCCAAACGTTTCAGAGATAAACAACCCTCCGTTACCGGTTGGACCCATATCGGAAATTGCCAGATAAAGCCTGCCGTTTTTATCGACGGCAATCCGTTCGCATCCTTTTAAATATCCAAGTCCATTGTTGCGGGATTCCCAGGTTTTTCCATCATCTTCCGAACAAAAAACCCCGTCACCTTCATCTTCAACTCCGGTAATGGCAAAAAGAGTTTCGTATTTGTTTTCAATAATTTGTTTCACCGGATAAACCGAGTTTATTGCAACAGAATCCCAGGTAATCCCTGAGTCTTCTGAGAAATAGATTTTCCCGGTTCCGCCGGCAAAAACAGTTCCGGATGATGAAGCAAAAACGGTATGTACCGACGATGCTGAAAGAACCTGTTCGAAATGATTTCCATCATCGGTGCTTTTTAAAACTCCGGTAGTGGTACTCACATACAATACAGAATCATCAACCAACGTGATTCCGGTTTTCGGACCGCCCCAAAACTCGGTGGTAAGGAGCCAAAACTGCTGCGAAACGACCAGTAAAGGCCACAACAACAGCATGTTGAGGATTATAATTCTTGAAGCTTTCATTTTAATACAGTTTAAAAATTTATAAATCTGAAGGGAAATCTGAAATCAATTTAATTGTGATTTTGGAAAAGACGCAAAAGGCTGAAAAACATTACTCCAGGTATTTTTTTGTAATCCATGCTTCGGCCTGGGAAATGGTTTCGCAAAGAATTGTTGGAATCTTGCTGCTGTTCCTGTTCTTTAATTCGAGCGAAGAAAGTTTGGAAAACAAATCGGGCGAAATGATGCTGATGTTGTAACGCATTCCGTATTCGTAGTTGAGTGGGAAGAAATAGTTGCTAATCCAGTCCACCAGCCCGGCCCAGGCACCTTCAATTTCTTTGGTGTCGTGCACATGAAACCGACATTTGGTTCGCAACCCTTCCCTTTTTTGCCACTCAAACATACGCATCGATGCTGTTTTTACCTCTTCTTCCGAGCACGGTCCCATCCACTTCATCAGCAGATAATTTTTTTGCGGCTCGTAGCTCAGTTTGGCATACACATCGCCTTTACTGTTTTTTATGAGATCGACAACAATCATTTGCGAAACTTAAAACACATTTCAATTTACATCATTTTTCATGACTTCAGGCAGAAAAAACTCAATATCGTACAACGGCGCCAGTTCAAAAACTTTCGATAAATCGATTTTTGACATATCGGGCACTTGTGTTAAATCAGGCCGGTCTTTGTCATTCCTGATGGGCGTACCAATGGCCCGGAAATAATCGAGCAAATCGCCCGGCCTCAACATCACCAACATTTTTCCCGGTGTTCCACCCACATTTTTAAAGGTGTGAATGGCATTCGACGGCACATGCACCACACTTCCCGGCAGCACCTGAAACGGATTTTCCATGTCGTTCAGAATAAACTCAAACTTGCCCTCAAGCACATAAAAAACTTCTTCATCCGGATGGCGGTGTGGCGGCGGCCCACCCAGCGGCGGAACATTCTCTTCGAAAATTGCATAGCCGTTTCCCTTTTCTGTGTTACTTACCAACACTTTAATTACATCGGTTAAAACCAGGATTTCTTCGTTTCTGTTTTTCGTTTTCATTTTTACATTGTTTTAAAATTACAGGGCAAAGAAAATGAGTAAAATTCCGCCTGCACTTGATCCAAATCAAGAAAAGGATGATTTTGTCTGAAAACAGGTTGCGTCGAACGAAAAAAAATTACAAAAGAAATTTTGCGCGGTAACGGCTGAGTGTTTCGGGAGTGATGCCAAGGTAGCTGGCCACATAACGAAGCGGAATGCGTTTGAATATTTTGGGGTGCTCTTCCAACAGGTTTTTGAATCGTTGTTCCGGTGTGTCGCGGAGTAGAGATGCCTCACGTTTTTCGGCCCTAAGGAGTTGTTCCTGCAAAATAATATTGGCCAGAGTTTTCAGGGCAGGGAATTTCCGGGTCAGTGCCATTACATCGGTATATTCAAAAAGCAGTAATTCACATTTTTCAATGGCTGCAATATTTACAATGGAAGGAGTTTGGGTGAGAAAACTGGCTATTGAACCTACCAGCGAATTTTCGAAAAAGAAATCGTTGCAAACTTCTTTATCGGGCGTTTCATAAAAAAGTCGCATACTTCCGTGCTCAATAAAACCAATGGTTTTACACACTTCATTTTCCTTTAGCAGAAACTGGTTTTTTTCCAGAAATGTAACCTGCATCACATTTTCAATGGCATTCATTTCATCTTCTGAAGTATGAAATACCCGCTGAATATTGAACAACACTTGTTTCATGAGAATCTAATAAACAGCAGGTTGTGAAAAAATGTTGCAAATGAGAGAAACTTTTTCACAAAAAAAAGGTTGCCTCGGGAAAAGACAACCTGGGAACAATTTCAAAAAAGGGATAAGAGAGAGTAAAGATAATTCTATGAAAAAGAACCATTTTATTTTGAACAGCTTAAAAGAACGAGGTAGTTTAAAATGATTCTTTTCAATTACCTGGTACAAATAAAGCTTCAAAATATTTCATTGTGTTTAATGCATTATTAAAGTTTGATTAAAATCCGAAGTTTTTATCGCCGGGTTCTTTTGTTACATCTTTATTTTATTTCGTAACTTTCGGGGCATGAACACGCTGACTCAGATTTTTGATGATGTTTTGGGGTTGTTTTATCCTCAGCTTTGTATTACCTGCGGCGAAAGGCTCATTTCGCAGGAAAAATACCTTTGCATGAAATGCTGGTTCGATTTACCAATCAGTCGGTTTGAAAACGAAAACGAAAATAAAGTGGCGCAACTTTTCTGGGGTAGGGTACAGGTTGAACATGCCACTTCTTATTTTCATTACCGCAAGGGAAGCCGTTACCAGAAACTTATTCACTTTATTAAATACAAAGGAATGAAAGAGTTGGGCCTGGAAACCGGCAGGAGGTTTGGCGATATTTTGGCCGAAACTGAAAATTTCAATCAGATTGATACAATTGTGCCGGTGCCACTTCACCCGAAAAAGCAGAAAAAACGCGGCTTTAATCAAAGCGATTGGATTGCCCGTGGAATTTCGGAAAGTATGAATAAACCCATTTCTGATAATAATTTACACCGAAAAGTTTTTACCTCCACCCAAACCCGGAAGAACCGGTTTGAGCGATGGCAAAACGTGGAGGGTATTTTTGGGGTTAAAAATCCGGAAAAATTTGAAAATCAACGCGTCTTGCTTGTTGACGATGTGGTTACCACCGGCTCAACCCTTGAAGCTTGTGCTTATGAATTATTAAAAGTTTCCGGCACAAAAGTAAGCATTGCCACCCTGGCCTTTGCCGATTTCTAAAAATACTCAACCTCTTCCCAATATGTTTGTTCTTTGTTTAGATTGAACGAAAAAACAGAAATGGAATTTCAAATTAGTAAATATACGCCCGGAAACAGACCCGAAGTTGCTTTGCCAACACAAGAGATTTACCGGATTTTGGGCGATGAGGGCATTCGGAAGTTGGTGAAGGATCACTACGATTTGCTGGCCAAAAGTGAAATAAAAAATTTATTTCCGCAGGATGCAGCCGGACTGGAACGGGCTGTAAAAAATTCATCTGATTTTTTTATTCAGATTTGCGGCGGCCCCATGTATTTTAACAAAAACCGCGGTCGGCCCATGATGTACAAAAGGCATTTACCTCATAAAATTACTCCCGAGGCACGCGAAGTCTGGCTCGACTGTTACCGGCAGGCCATTCAGAATCAGAATCTGACTGAAGAAGTTGCCCTTTCGTTTTGGAATTATCTCGATGCTTTT
>NZ_JAWLCI010000044.1:2220-43873 GCF_041687215.1 Mariniphaga sp. | reverse complement strand
CCCGCCAGCGCCGATGGTACTGCGTAAAAGTGGGAGAGTAGGCCGCTGCCGGATTTATCCAAAGCCCGTGTTCATCTGAGCATGGGCTTTTTTATTGGTAAATCCTGTTAATTTTCCTGAAAAGTATTGAAGTTATTTATTTCGTTTGCCTGCTTTTTTTAGTTTTGTTCTGCTTTTGCACTACGATATGCACAAAATACGTTTTATAAAAATTCTATATATAATCTGGATTTTTTTTCCAGTGCTGGCTTTTGCACAAACAAGGCCTCAATTAAGGGGAGCAGATGGTTCACAAAATCTGCCCGATATACAAAATCAGCGAGAAACCGGATCACCTCAAAAACAATTGGAGCCCGGAATTAAATTATGGTACCTCGACGGTTTTGGCGCATTTAAAGATTCCACAAAATTAGATACCCTTCAGGACTACTTTCATCTATACCATCCTGTTTTTAAAAATACTGTTACAGCTACTTATGTTGGGAATTATGCTACTCCCTATCTCGATAATAATTTTTTCAACCGTAAATCCAATTTGGATTTTTATTTCCTTCAAACCAGAGAAGCTTATTTGCTAACACCGCAATCCATACAATATTACAATACCCGAACACCTTATACTCTCCTGGATTTTACCCAAAGTGAACACAGAACACGCAAGAATGAAACCCGTTTTAATGTGCTGCATTCCCAAAATGTCAGTCCATGGTGGAATTTTACTTTCCGGTTCGATCAGGCACGGTCTGCCGGGCAGTATAAAAATCAGGAAACCAAAAATAATTTTGTTACGCTGTATTCAAGTTACAATAAAGATCGGTTAAGTTTTCACGGAGGATTCATCAGCAATAGTATTTTGAACAACGAAAACGGTGGTTTAGACAAAGATGCAAATTTAATGGAAGAACCAGATACCGATTTTCTGGATGTGAACCTTACTTCGGTTCGTTCTGAATTTGGCAGTAACTATTTTTTTGCTACCGGTGAATATCGGTTTGGCCGGTTTGACGAAATTATTATTGAACGGGAAATTTTGCTGGAAGAAGACGAGGAAGAGGCAGAACCGATTACAGTACAGGAATTTAAACCATTTGCCGGAATTATATATTCGTTTGAATATCAAAATCATAGTAAAGAATATTTTGATGAAGAGGATACCACCAATACTTTTTTCCAACATGCCTATTATGGTCAGGATTATATTAAAGATTCTATTCGTTTTTTTCAGATAAGAAACGTTGTTCAATTAAAGCAATACGAAAATCCTGAACGGAAAACCAGTTTTGGCAAACGGGTTTTTCTGGGACAAGAGTTTACAAAAGCAACTATGCCCGGTCTTGAGTTTGGAACTTTCCAACCAACCACTAAAAGATATTCCAATGTTTATGTTGGCGGGGGAATTTTTAGAGAAACAGGAAAATTTTGGACCTGGAATTTCGATGGACGAATATATCTTTTAGGTCGAAATGTCGGACAAACTGAAATCAACGGAAACATTTCCAAACCATTTACATTTTTGAGAGATTCCCTGGCATCACTCAGAATTAGAGGAAGTATTGAAAACCTGATGCCCCACTATTTTCAGGAGGAATTTTATTCGAACCGAATTCGGTGGAACGAAGATTTGAAAATGGAACAACGAATGACAGTTAACGGAACACTTAAAATTCCCCGGAGAAAAATAGAACTAAGTGCCAATTATGCCCTTATAAATAACTTCATTTACAACAACACGGAAGGAATTCCTTCACAATTTGGCGGACAATTGCTGGTTTTGTCTGCCTTTGCCGATAAAGATTTTAATTTTAGAAATCTGCATTTCAGAACAAGGTTGCTTTGGCAAAAACCATCCAATGAAGATATTTTGCATCTTCCCGATTTTTCAGGCTTTGTTTCAACATATTTTAAGTTTGTAATTTCCAAAGTGCTTTTTACACAGGTTGGTTTCGATGTTAGGTACAACACAGCCTATTATGCCGATGCTTATCATCCGTCAACCGGACTGTTTTATTTGCAAAACGAAACAAAACTGGGCGATTTTCCTTATATTGATGCATACGCAAACCTGCGCCTAAAGCGTACCAGGTTGTTTTTTAAAATGATGAATGTTGGTACTGAATTTATAAATAAAGAGTACTACACAACTCCGGGTTACCCCATGAACCGTATGACATTCAGGTTTGGCGTTGCATGGGCATTTTACGACTAATGAACTGGTGGGGAAAATATAAATTGCAAGTAAAAATTGCTTTTCTTTTTGTTCTTGTTGTGTTGCTTTCTGCTTGCGGAGGAGAAAAAAACAAGCAGCGCAAAGAAAAAGAAAAAGATGAATTGTCTGTTCTTAAGCGAATTCAGGAAACCGGTATTTTAAAGGTTGTAATCGATTATAACTCTACCAACTATTTTGTATATCGTGGAAAACCAATGGGTTACCAATATGAACTTATACTTGCATTATGCGAAGATTTGGAAGTAAAACCCGAGATTACAGTAAGTAATAATATGGCCGAAACTTTCGAAGGCCTGAATACCGGACGTTTCGATTTGGTGGCCAAAAACCTTACGGTAACCCGGGCCAGAAAACAGGAAATTGCTTTTACCAAACCCCTGAAACAAACGAGACAGGTTATCGTACAGCGAAAAGTTTCAAAGCAAAACCCCGACTCGGTATTCCTGAATTCAACATTGGAACTGGCCGGGAAAAAAATCCATGTTCAGCAGAATACAACTTATTACAGAAGATTGGCTCATCTGTCAGAAGAAATAGGTCAACCCATTGAAATTGTGGAAGACTCGGTGAACGGAGTGGAACAATTGGTGGCCATGGTTGCCCGAGGTGAAATTAACTATACGGTTTGCGACGAGAATGTGGCCCTGCTCAACCAATCCTATTATCCAAATCTGGATGTTTCGCTGAAAATAAGTTTTCCGCAGAATATTGCCTGGGCGGTTAAAAAAGATGCTCACGATTGGAAAGAATTCCTCGACAGATGGATTGTTCAATTTAAAAAAACCAGCGAATACCGTCAGATTTACAATCAGTATTTTGAAAGCCCGCGAACAGCGGGGCGCTTCAACAGTGGCTTTCACAGCATATCGGGCGGAAAAATATCTGTATATGATCCCATTGTAAAAGAACTGGCCGCAAAACATGGCTGGGACTGGCGGCTGATTTCATCCATTATGTATCACGAATCGCGTTTTGACCCCGAGGCTGAATCATGGGGCGGTGCTTACGGTCTGATGCAACTTATGCCAGCCACTGCTGAATCGCTGGGTGTAGATAGCATTTTAGACCCCCGACAAAATATTGAAGGAGGTATTTTATTGCTAAATTGGCTGGATGAACAGTTCAGTTCTACTATTCCCGATTCAACAAACCGGATAAAACTTGTTTTGGCCTCATACAACATTGGTCTGGGACACGTGAAAGATGCTCAAAGGCTGGCCAAAAAGAACGGCAAAAACAGCCATGTTTGGGAAAATAATGTGGATTATTACCTCAGAAACAAATCTTCGGAAACCTATTTTAAAGACCCGGTGGTAAAATGGGGCTACGCAAGGGGAGAGGAAGCGTACAATTTCGTTTACCGGGTAATTGGAAATTATGAGCATTACCGAAATCTTATTCCGGAGTAAGTCCATCTTCTATGGCATCATAAAACTCAGCCAAAATCATCGCCGTGGCGCCCCAGATAATTTCACCTTCAAAATGAAAACAGGGTACTTTCAATTTTCCGGAAACCGTTTCCAATTCGGTTTCGTCCAGGTTATTCAGGAACTTTAATAATGGAAACAGGATGGTTTTCTCCACTTCAGCAGGATTGGTTTTAAAGGTAGGTTTTTGGGCCAGCCATCCTACAAAAGGGTGAATAAGAAATCCACTTACATCTACAAATAATTCGGACAATGAGCCCAATATTTCAATTTTGTCGGCAGTTACACCAATTTCCTCCCAGGTTTCTCGCATGGCGGTTTCCAGGGGCGTTTCTCCGGGTTCATGCCTTCCGCCCGGAAGCGCAACCTGGCCTGCATGGTGTTTCATGTTTGCAGGCCGTTTTATGAGGCAAACGAATAGTTCATCGCCTTCAGAAAAAAGCAAAAGCAACACGCTGCTGGGTTTCAGCCGTTTTTTGTCGCTGTCGGCAGCGCGGAGTTTCCGGTTTGGAGGCATCATTTTTTGGTGAGATACTATTCCGCGTAAATTTCCGGCAAGTGCTTTTTTTATCTCTTTTTTCGAAATGGGCATAAACGTTTTTAAAAATTAATCGAACCGAATGGTTTTTTCGGGTGAAATTTTGCTTACCAGGTAACTGGGAACCACAAGCATTAGTGTTGTGGCCACAATGGTTCCTAGGTTTAAAAGAATAATATAAAGCAATGAAAAATTAACCGGCACCACATCGACATAATAGGTGGTTGGATTGAGTTTAAGTACTTCAAAATAGTTTTGCACCACAATAAACCCAATTCCAATGGCATTTCCCCAAATCATTCCGCGCGAGGTCAGAAAAACCGACAGGTACAGAAAAACCTTGCGGATGCTCCAGTTGGGGCTTCCGAGGGCTTTTAGTACGCCAATCATTTTGCTGCGTTCAAGAATGAGAACCAGCAATCCGGAAATCATGTTGAATCCGGCAACCACTGCCATCAGAAAAAGAATAATCCACACGTTCATGTCGAGAATGGAAAGCCAGTCGAAAATTTGCGGATACTCACGGGTAATGTTGGTAGTGCGCAAAATGGCATCGTTTTCAATACTGTAATCGAGCACTGTGTTTCGAACGTCCTGTTCAATTTCATCAATTCTGAAGAAATCGGAAATGACCACTTCAAAACCGCTTATCTGGTCGGGCTGCCAGTTGTTGAGCCGCTGCACCTGCTGCAAATCGCCCAGCACAAAAAGGTTGTCGAATTCCTCCATGCCCGTATTGTACAATCCGCAAATGGTAAGTTGCAACATGCGCGGATTGCTTTCATCTTCGTTTATAAAATAAAGTACAACGCGGTCGCCAACAGAAACCTCAAGCAATTTGGATACCTGGTCAGAAATCAGAATTTCTTCTGATCTCACTGAATCGTTAATACCCGGAAGGTTTCCATCTGTCAGATTTTTGCTGAAAAAACTCCAGTCGTAACCCGAATCAACTCCCTTGAGAACAATTCCCTGAATGTATTCGTCGGTTTTAATCATGCCGGGTTTGGTTGCAAAAACCTGCACCTGGCTCACTCCGTCGAGCGTTTTTAGTTCATCCAGAAAAGGTTGTTTTTGTGAAACAGGCCGGGTTTCGAATGAGTTGTTCGAGTCGAAATTCACCACCTGAATGTGTGATCCGAATCCGATAACTTTGTTTCGGATTTCATTTTTAAAACCGGTTACCACAGCAACGGAAATAATCATTACGGCAAGTCCCAGCGCAATTCCCACAAGGGCAATGCGTATAATTTTCTGCGACAAAAACTTTTTATTGCTTTTTTCGAAAAATAACCTGCGCGAAATGAAAAGTTCTGTATTCATATTCAGGTAAATAACCTGGTTAATTTATTTCCTCTGTGGTCACCGGCTCAGGCGACACCAGTTTTCTCCGATTTATAAACGGTAAAATAAGTACCGAAATTATTCCGATAACGATTATCATCCCGGTCATACTGCCATGGGCTACAAAGGCAAAAATTACACCGTTTGCTTTGGCAATACCGTAAAGTGCCAGTGCCTCGATGGCCATAAAATGCCAGGCGCCAATTCCACCCTGTACCGGAGCCACCATGCCAAAGCTGGCAAAAACAAAGGTGGTGAGCCCGGCTATCAGGCCCAGGTGGCTGGTAAAATCGAATGCAAAAAATACGGAATAGAGCATTAGGTAATACAATAACCAAATGGCCACCGAATGGAAAATGAACCACCCTTTTTTATCGATTGAGCGGATGGAAATGAAACCTTCTTTCAGGTTCATTAAAATGGTAAAAACCTTTTTGTAGAATAACGTATGTTGCAATGTTTTTCTGAAAATATAGGCCAGAATGAAAAGGGCGACCAGACCAAGAATTAATATGGGCGATGTAATCAGCGCCAGGAGCTTTGTTTTAATTTCCGGATTTTCTCCCAAAAAACGCAGCATGTGACCGAATTGGGAAAAAATGACAATCACAAGCAACACGAGCAGCGAAACCATATCAACAGCACGTTCGGCAACAACAGTCCCCAGCAGCTTGGTAAACGAAACCTTTTCATAACGCGACAGTACTCCGCAACGTGAAAGTTCTCCCATGCGTGGAAAAGCCATGTTCATAAGGTAGCCCACCATTACGGCCAGAAAAGTGTTGATAAACCGTGGTTTGTGACTGATGGGTTCAATCATTAATCCCCAACGTATGGTACGGCTGATGTGACTGATTAAGCCAATGCAAAGCGAGATAAAAATCCAGAAGTAATTTACATCATTTTTCAGAACCGATTTCATGTGCTCGATGTCCTGATCTTTATATATTAACCAGAATATAAATGCACCAATGGCAAAAAAAGCCAGAAAATTAATGATTTTTAAAACTATCTTTTTCAATATTAACTTTTTACGCCAAATTGCCCATCCAATTTTATATTTCCTGAATTTTATTAATTTCGGGTTGCGAAAAATAAGGGACAGTTTCGGCTGTTTTGTAGCTGACAAAAATATAAATTTGTTTGGTTTTTTACGTTAAAAGCAGTTTTTAGAAGGAAACCCGGAAATGAGCGAATCGGAGTGTAATGAATATGGTCAGGCCCAAAAAAAAGTTAGGTCAGCATTTTCTGAAAGACCGGAATATAGCCCGGAAAATTGTTGACAGCCTGGGCGCCACCGTTCCCAATGTATTGGAAGTGGGGCCGGGAATGGGAGTATTAACTGCATTTTTATTGCAACGCCCCGGTTTTAATCTTCATGTAGTTGAAATCGATACTGAATCGGTGGAATATCTTCAAAATCATTTTCCTGAGCTGAATAATAAAATTTATTCCTGCGACTTTTTAAAATGGAATGCTGCCGAATTGCCCCAACTTTTCAGCATTATCGGAAATTTTCCATACAACATATCTTCACAAATCTTTTTTCGGATTTTGACCTGGCGAAACCGCGTTCCAGAAGTTGTTTGCATGGTGCAAAAAGAAGTGGCAGAGCGATTAAGTGCCCCTCACGGTAGCAAAACGTATGGAATTTTAAGTGTGCTGCTTGGCGCTTTTTACGATATTGAATATTTATTTACCGTTTCTGAGCAGGTTTTTATCCCTCCCCCGAAAGTAAAATCGGCCGTTATCAGGCTGCGTCGTTATCCGCTTGAAAAGCTGCCCTGCAACGAAGAGTTGTTCTTCAGAATTGTAAAAGCGGCTTTTAACAAACGACGAAAAATGCTCCGGAATTCCCTGGGTGAGCTGGAACTGGAAATCCCGGAGCAATTTGCCGATAAACGGCCCGAGCAACTTTCTGTTGCCGATTTTATCCGGCTGACAAAAATGGTTGAAATCTGAAAAAATTCAGACTATGGAATTTGAAATTACACGAGAATATATTGACAGATTAAAAGATCTGATCGAAGGAAAAAATGCAGAAGAACTGAAAGCTACCATGGAACCGCTTCACCCGGCCGATATTGCCGAGGTGATGGACGATTTGACCATGGACGAGGCCAAATACCTTTACTTGCTGCTGGAAGGCGAAAAAGCTTCCGACGTACTCATTGAAATACCTGAAAATGAACGGAAACGTTTCCTTAGAGTTTTACCATCCGAACTGATTGCCAGCAAATTTATCGAGTACATGGACTCCGATGATGCTGCCGACGTTTTGGCTGATCTCGATGAAGAACAAAAGCAGGAGGTGCTCAAAGAAATTGAGGACACCGAGCAGGCCGGCGATATTGTGGATTTGCTGGAATACGAAGAGGATTCTGCCGGTGGTATTATGGCCAAGGAATTGGTTTCGGTGAACGAAAACTGGACTGTGGCCACTTGTTTAAAGGAAATAAGCAGGCAGGCAGAAGAGGTGGATGAAATTTACTACATCTATGTTACCGACGACCAGCAACGATTGAAAGGTGTGCTTTCCCTGAAAAAGCTGATTCTGAACTCCACCAACACCAAAATTTCCAATTTATACGAACCCGACGTAAAAAGTGTGAGAACAAATACCCGCCAGGAAGAGGTGGCCGAAATAATGGATAAATACGACCTGGTGGCCATTCCGGTGGTTGACGACATTGGCCGGTTGAAAGGGAGAATCACTTTCGACGACGTAATCGACTTTGTGCGTGAAGAAGCTGAACGCGACTACCAGATGATTTCGGGTATTACCGGCGATGTGGAACCTGACGATAAACCCTGGGAACTGATTCGTGCGCGATTTCCGTGGTTATTAATAGGCTTAATTGGTGGAATAATGGGCGCATTGGTTCTCGGAAATTACGAAGCGGAAATCAGTCACGTAACCGAGCTGGCCTTTTTTATACCGCTAATTGCCGCAATGGCCGGGAATGTAGGAGTACAATCTTCATCAATTGTTGTACAAAGTATTGCCAGCGGGGTAAAAGATGTGAGCACCACCGGAAAACGCCTTTTGAAAGAATTGTTGGTGGCCTTTGCCACGGCTTCCATTTTTGCCATTCTCATTTTTTTGTACAATTATTTTGTGCAGGGAAATATTAACCTCACACTTTCTGTTTCCATTTCTCTGTTTATTGTTATGCTTTATGCATCATTTTTCGGAACTTTGATACCGCTGATATTAAACCGCTTTAAAATCGATCCGGCACTGGCAACCGGCCCGTTTATTACAACAATGAATGATGTTTTGGGATTGTTTATTTATTTTGGAGTAGGAAAAATGTTTTTCGAATTTTTATAAAAAGAATTGGTTTTGAACAAGGAACGTATTATCATAGGTCGGAAAGACAAAGCAGATTTTCCCCAGCTCGAGTTGGAAGGAATTGAAGTGAAGATCGATTCCGGCGCATATACTTCCAGTTTTCACTGCCATCAAATTGAACAATTCACACAAAACGGAAAAGAAAAAGTAAGATGTTCCTTTCTCGATCCGGATCATCGCATGTACCACGAAAAGGAATTTATTTTTGATGTGTTTAAAATTCGCCGGGTTAAAAGCTCCAACGGGCAGGTGGAAGAACGCATCTCCATTAAAACCGATATTTTGTTGTTTGAAAAGGAATATTCCATAGAACTTACACTAACCGAGCGAACCGACATGAGACATCCGGTGCTGCTTGGAAGAAAATTTATTTCGAAAAAGTTTTTTATCGACACTTCGCGAAAAAATCTTTCCTTTGCGGGCCATTTTTTAAAAGCGAGAATAAATCAAGAATCGAAATTAAAATGAAAATTGTAATACTTTCCCGTAATCCAAATTTATATTCAACCCGAAGACTGGTTGAGGCTGGTATTCATCGCAAACACGAAATGCTGGTGATTGACCACACCAAATGCGACCTGATTATTGAAAAACGTAAACCGGTTATTATATATAAGGGCAAAATACTCGACAGTGTTGATGCAGTTATTCCGCGAATTGGCGCTTCGGTAACTTTTTACGGAACTGCCGTAGTCCGCCAATTCGAAATGATGAAGGTTTTCTCGGCCATTGAATCACAGGCTCTGTTGCGGTCGCGCGAAAAACTGCGCAGCCTGCAAATTCTTTCCCGTGCCGGTCTTGGACTTCCCAAAACTGTTTTTACCAACTATTCCCGAAATGTTAAAGAAATAGTTCAGGCGGCAGGCGGTGCGCCGGTTGTGGTAAAACTGCTCGAAGGTACTCAGGGTTTGGGCGTGGTTTTGGCCGAAACCGATAATGCTGCCGAATCGGTAATTGATGCTTTTAACGGACTCAAAGTTAGGGTAATTGTTCAGGAATTTATTGAAGAAGCCAAAGGCGCAGATATTCGTGCATTTGTGGTGGACGGTGTGGTGGTGGGCGCCATGAAACGGCAGGCAAAAAAGGGCGAATTCCGCTCTAACCTGCACCGGGGTGGCACTGCCGAGGTGATTGATTTGAACGAAGAAGAGGAAAACGCAGCTTTGAAAGCCGCGCGTGTTATGGGACTGGGAATTTGCGGTGTGGATATGCTGCAATCAAAAAACGGACCTCTAATTCTCGAAGTAAATTCATCGCCAGGTTTAGAGGGAATTGAAAAGGCTACAGGAAAAAATATTGCCAAAACAATCATTCGTTACGTTGAGCGCCATGTATAACCCATGAGAAAGAAAAATCATAAAACGATTACCATTCTGGGAGAGGAAATAATTCCTGGTAGGAAAAAATATCTGAATCTCGACATTGCCCGCCTGCATACCTACACCAAACTTGAAGTGCCGGTTGTTGTGGAACGTGCAAAAACCGACGGGCCGGTTTTACTGCTCACAGCCGGAATTCACGGTAATGAGCTGAACGGTGTGGAAATTGTGCGTGAACTGCTGGCCAAAAAATATACCCGACCCCATGCCGGAATGGTGATTTCCATTCCCACGGTTAATATTTTCGGGTTCATCAACCAAACCCGCGAATTTCCGGATGGAAAAGATCTGAACCGCGCTTTTCCTGGTTCCCAAAAAGGTTCACTGGCAAGTATTTTTGCCCATCACCTGATGAACGAAATTTTGCCGCATGTGGATTATTGTATCGATTTTCATACCGGAGGTGCACGCCGGTTTAACTCTTCGCAAATTCGTGTTTCAAAAGGCAATGAAGAGTTGTTGCAACTGGCCAAAGTGTTTAATCCGCGGTTTATTGTATATGCTACCCAACGCGATAAATCGTTCCGCGAGGCTGCCTCAAAAAATGGAAAAAAAGTGATGCTTTTCGAGGGAGGTAAGTCGCATGATTTTAACCAGCGGATTACCAACCGCGGTGTTTTCGGAACAATGCGGGTAATGCAGCATTTGGGCATGCGCGATTTTTCGGCAGAAATTCAGGCAAATGGTATTCAGCCACCGGTCATCATCAAAGAATCAACCTGGATTCGGGCAAGGCAGGGCGGTCTGTTCCGGTTTTTTGTGAAAGACGGTTCCAAGGTGGAAAAAGGGCAGGTAATGGGCACCATTTCCGATCCGTACGGAAAATATGAGTTTAAGGTAAAAATTCCGCATTCGGGTTACATCATCGGGCTGAACCACGCGCCGGTGGTTTATAAAGGCGATGCGCTGCTGCATTTGGGAGTGGTTTAAATCAGTTCCGCTGTCATACTATGACTTTGAGTCATGGTATGACTCATGGTATAACTTGCTCTGATTTACACCGAATTCATCGCCTCCACTGGATTCAACCTTGATGCTGCTCTGGCCGGCATCAGTCCTGCAATAAAACCAATTACACTGGAAATCATCAGCCCGGTAACAATGTTGCCTGCCGTTAAAATGATGGTGAATTCAGTAGCGTAACTTACAATCACGGTTCCTATGAAAATCAGAATTAGTCCTACAATACCTCCTATTATTGAAAGCACAACCGCTTCAAAAATAAATTGCAGCAATATGAAATATTTTTTGGCGCCAAGCGATTTTTGAATTCCGATAATTTTAGTGCGTTCCTTTACCGAAACAAACATAATGTTGGCAATGCCGAAACCGCCTACAATTATGGAAAACCCGCCAATTATCCATCCGGCCATGTTAAACACAATAAAAAACTGATCGAACTGGTTTGAAATCAAACTCACTTCGTTCATGGCAAAATTGTTCTCTTCCAGGGGTTTCAGTCGCCTGATGCTTCGCATAACGCCTTCCAGTTCAGCAATAAACCTCCCCTGATCGATACTGGGTTTGGCTTTCACACAAATGCTTTGGTTCATGTCTCGGTTTCGTACATCGAGCATATAAAACGATTTGATGACGCTGATGTGAATGTAATTGTCCATGCTGGTACCGAACATATCCTGGCCGGTTTTCTCGTAAACGCCAATCACCTGAAACCGGAATCCCTGAATTTTAATAAATTCTCCAACGGGATTTTGCCCGGGAAAAAGTTTTTCGGCAATTACCGCTCCAATTAGCGTTAACGGTGCACCCGACTGCATTTCACTTTCCGTAAAATAGCGGCCATCGGAAAGTTCCAGGTTCCAAACATCAATCAAATCATAGGTTGTTGCCAATACCGTTGCATTGTCCAACTGGTTGCTTGCATATTGTGCCGTACGGTTGAATCCGTAAAAAAAGGCAGCACTTTGGAAAGATGAACCCCGCCGCATAATTTCATCCACATCTTCTATTTGCGGAACAGGGCGGTTCAGGTATTTCCACCAGGGGTATTCGGTTTCCCCCTCGGGCGGTGCCCACGGCCATTTCTGAATGTAAACCATGTTGCTGCCCAGTGCATTCAGGCTTTCCCGAATGTAACGTTCAAGCGAGTCGATGACAGTAAAAACCGAAATAATAGCAAAAATGCCAATTGTAATTCCAAGTAACGACAGGAATGTTCGTAACCTGTTTGCCTTTAATGCATTAAAAGCAAAGGAGAAACTTTCAAATATCAGTCTTGTCAGCAACATTTACTATTTCATTCAAATTATTCTTTCAACTATTAGTGTTAATTTTTCTTAATGATTACATTTTACGCTTTGATTAGGAAAATAAACTTTCTATTTTTCATCTGTTTGTAATTGTTTATTTTTTAAGGTAACAGATGGAACTTGCATAATAATAATCATTCTTTTATGTGCAAAGACTTACTCATGCTCGTTTCATTCATCAGATAAAATTTTGTTGGATAACGCTAAATGCTTTGATTTTTCTATCTTTGCAAACGAATTTGAAAAAAGAAATAAATGGCTGATAATAAAAAAATTAAGACCGCCCTTGTTTCGGTTTACCACAAAGAAAATCTCGATGGGATTATAAAACGCTTAAATGAATTAGGTGTTCAATTAATCAGCACCGGCGGAACCAAAAGTTTTATTGAATCGCTGGGTATTCAGGTAACCTCGGTTGAAAGCCTCACCGGTTATCCTTCCATTTTGGGAGGCCGTGTTAAAACCCTTCACCCGAAAATTTTTGGTGGCATACTTTCGCGCCGTGATAATCAGGGCGATGTGAGCCAGCTAACGGAGTACGCCATCCCGGAAATTGATTTGGTGATTGTGGATTTGTACCCGTTTGAAAGCACCGTTGCTTCGGGGGCTTCGGAACAGGAAATCATTGAAAAAATTGATATTGGTGGTATTTCGCTCATCAGGGCGGCAGCCAAAAATTTTAAAGATGTGGTGATTGTTCCCTCCCAAAATGAATATCAATCCCTGTTGGATTTACTGAATGAAAAAAACGGTGAGTTTTCGCAGGAAGATCGCAAGTGGTTTGCCGGAAAAGCTTTTTCGGTTTCATCGCACTACGATGCTGCCATTTTCAGCTATTTTAACGATGAGGGAAGCGATGCAGAACGAATCAGTCTGAATAACGGGCAGGTTCTCCGTTACGGAGAAAATCCACATCAAAAAGCTACTTTTTACAAATTCAATAATGTTCCTTCTGAAGTAACACTGGCCAACGCGCAGGTGCTTCAGGGAAAGGCGCTTTCATACAACAACATGCTCGATGCTGATGCCGCATGGAAAGCTGCCAGCGATGCATTTCATTCGGTTACACATATCGAAAACAAGGTGGCGGTTTCAGTAATTAAACACCTTAATCCTTGTGGGCTTGCAGTTACCGGAAATATGCTGGAATCGCTCGAACTGGCCTGGGCAGGTGATCCCATCAGCGCATTTGGCAGTATCATTTGTTTTACCGAAACAGTTACGAAGGAAGTTGCTGAATGGTTCGGCAGTAAGTTCGTGGAAATTGTAATTGCTCCTGAATTTACAGAAGAAGCGCTGGAAGTTTTTGGAAAGAGGAAGAACCTTCGCCTGCTGGTTTCACCGGTAAAACCCGAAATAACAAATGAGAAATTGTACCGTTCTGTTAGCGGAGGAATGCTCGTTCAGGATGAAGACGAAGGAATGGACACCCAATTTGAAAAAGTGACGCAAAAAGAATTCGGTTCAGAAAAGATAAATTTGGCCAAATTTGGTGTAACTGCTTGCAAACACTTAAAAAGCAATGCCATTGCCATTGTAACACAAAAAGAAAACGGGGCATTTTGGCTTACCGGCGCAGGAATGGGGCAACCCAACCGGCTCGACAGTTTACGCCATTTAACCATGCCACGGTTCAATATGAAGGAAGGCGTTAAACTGGAAGAATCGGTGCTTATTTCCGATGCATTTTTTCCGTTCCGCGACAGCATTGAAACAGCCAACGAATACGGCGTGAAATACATTGTGGAACCGGGTGGAAGCATTCGCGATCAGGAAGTAATTGACGCCTGCAACGAATTTGGCATTGCCATGGTATTTACCGGAAGAAGACATTTTAAACATTGATATTTAATTAATTACAGAAGATGGGATTATTTTCGTTTTTAACTCAGGAAATTGCCATTGACCTGGGAACAGCCAATACAATAATCATCCACAACGACAAAATTGTGGTGGATGAACCCTCCATTGTTGCCATCGATTTGAAAACCGAAAAAATGGTGGCTATTGGAGAAAAAGCCCGGCAAATGCAAGGGAAAACCCATGCTAACCTGAAAACCATCAGGCCATTGCGCGATGGTGTAATTGCCGATTTTAACGCAGCGGAACAAATGATCAGGGGCATGATAAAAATGATCAATCAGAAGCCACGGATGTTTTCGCCGGCTTTGAAAATGGTTATTTGTATCCCGTCGGGCAGTACCGAAGTGGAAGTTCGTGCAGTGCGCGATTCGGCAGAACATGCAGGCGGACGCGAGGTTTACATGATTTACGAACCACTTGCAGCCGCCATTGGTATTGGTTTGGATGTGGAAGCTCCCGAAGGAAATATGGTGGTTGATATTGGCGGTGGAACTACCGAAATTGCCGTTATTTCGCTGGGTGGAATTGTAACCAACAAATCCATTCGCATTGCCGGCGACGATTTGACTTCCGACATTATGGAATACATGCGTCACCAGCACAACATTAAAATTGGTGAACGAACTGCCGAAGAAATTAAAATTCATGTGGGTTCGGCGCTTTCGCAACTGAAAGACCCGCCACCGGATTTTATTGTTCAGGGGCCAAACCAAATGACAGCGCTTCCCATTGAGGTGCCTGTTTCCTACCAGGAAATTGCGCATTGCCTCGAGAAATCCATTTCCAAAATTGAAACGGCAGTTTTGGCTGCACTTGAGCAAACTCCACCCGAACTTTATGCCGATATTGTAACCAAAGGAATTTGGCTGGCCGGTGGTGGCGCGTTGCTTAAAGGCCTCGATAAAAGATTAACCGATAAAATTGGTATTCCTTTCAGGGTGGCTGAAGATCCTTTGCGGGCAGTGGTGCGCGGAACCGGAATTGCTTTAAAGAATGTAGATAAATTTTCATTCCTGATCAGATAATATTCAGGATATTTTTGAAATATGAGGAGCCTAATCAGGTATTTGCTGAAAAACCATGCTTTTGTGCTTTTTATTCTGTTGGAAACTCTTGCTCTGGCAATGGTTTTTAATTACAACAGTTTTCAAAAGGCAACTTACCTGAATTCGGCAAACCGGGTAACCGGGAAAGTTTATGCGATTTACCAGTCGGTTACCGGTTATTTTGGATTGACGAAAATTAACCGGGAACTTGCACAGGAAAATGCCCGGCTCAGAATGTTACTTGAAAATCAACCGGAATTTATTGCCAATACTGATAGTATTTTTCTGAATCTGCCTGAATCAGATTCGGTTTACCGGTTTATTCCTGCAGAAATAATCAGTAATTCGGTAAACAGGCCATTTAATTATATTACGCTGAACAAAGGAAGCAGGCACGGCATAAAACCAGATATGGGAATTATTTCAGCCAGCGGAATTGTTGGAGTTGTTGGGCAGGTTTCCGCATCGTATTCCATGGGATTGTCGGTGCTGAACCAACGCTGGAGCATTTCAGCCAAACTGAAAAAAAACGGCTACTACGGTTCTTTAATCTGGGACGGCATTGATTACCGGATGGCCAATTTTAACGAAATTCCTTTGCATGTAGATGTTGCTGTTGGCGACACAGTAGTTACAAGCGGTTATTCTTCCATTTTTCCTGAAGGAATTCTTGTGGGAACTGTTACCGGGTTTTCTGAGCCGGATGGAGAAAATTACTATTCCATACAAGTGAGATTATCTGTAGATTTTAAATCCCTTTCGCACGTTGAAGTGGTTGAAAACAGGTTGAGAAATGAGATTGACGAATTGGACAAAAAATTAAGGGAAGATGGGCAGACTGATTAAATACGGGATAATGTTCATTTCTCTGGTACTCTTCCAGGTACTTGTTCTTAATCAGGTTCAGGTTAGTGGTTACATAAATCCGTTTATTTATATTTTGTTTATTTTATTGCTGCCTGTTAGCACGCCAAGATATTTGCTGATGATTTTGGGGTTTTTACTTGGCCTTTCTGTTGATGTATTTTCAAACAGTTTGGGCATTCATGCGGCTGCAACAGTATTTATTGCATTTGTCCGGCCATTTGTAATCCGCTCTATTTCAAACCGCGAAGAAGACAGGAATGAATATCCCGGATTACGGCAAAACAAATTTACCTGGTTTTTAGCTTACGTTGCCATCATGGTATTTGGGCACCATTTTATACTTTTCTACCTTGAATATTTTACATTTTCTCATTTTTTCACCACCTTTTTAAGATTCTTGCTAAGTTCGGTATTTTCCATTTTTGTTATAGTTTTGAGCCAGTTTTTAATTTTTAGGGAGTAGGTTAAGGGTGAATAATTTTTCGAAACGGAGTTATATAATTATTGGCATTTTTTTGCTTACAGGCATTATTTTTATGATTGGGTTGTTCAGGTTGCAAGTGCTTGATCCAACTTATAAAGTTTTTGCCACTAACAATGTATTGCGCGAAATTATTCAATACCCTGCACGCGGATTGATTTACGACAGGAATGGAAATCTGCTTGTGCACAATAAGCCTGCCTACGATTTGCTTGTCACACCCCGCGAGGTTAAAGACTTCGATACGCTATATCTTTGTAACCTGCTCGATATTAGCAAAGATGATTTGGAGTTAAGAATAAAAACAGCCAGGGAATACTCGTGGTACAAACCTTCCATTATTGTTAAACAGATACCACCCGAAACGTATGCCATTTTGCAGGAGCGGATTTACCGTTTCCGTGGATTTCATACCCAATCGCGAACGTTGCGCGAATACAATTATTCTGTGGCAGCGCATGTTTTGGGCTATGTTGGCGAAGTAAACCAGGCCGACCTGGACCGGGACATGTATTACAATCAGGGCGATTACATTGGTGTGAGTGGAATTGAAAAAACATACGAAGAGTGGTTGCGGGGAGATAAAGGAATTAAAAAATACCTGGTTGATGTACATAACCGCATTCAGGGAAGTTTTCTCGATGGCAAAGAAGATGTTCCTGCACAGGTTGGGAATAATATGGTAACTTCTTTGGATATTGAACTGCAAATGTATGCCGAAAAACTAATGGAAAACAAAATTGGAAGTGTGGTAGCCATTGAACCCTCCACCGGTGAAATTCTTGCCCTTGTGAGTGCTCCGGCCTACCATCCCGGAATGTTGGTTGGCAGGGTGCGCGGTTCAAACTATGCTATGTTGCTTACCGATTCGCTTAAACCGCTTTTTAACCGGGCACTTCTGGCTGAATACCCTCCCGGCTCCACTTTTAAAATGCTGAATGCACTTATTGCTTTGGAGGAAGGAAGTATTGATTTAAATACCCGCTTTTCATGCAGTGGCACTGCTTCCGTTCCAATCAGGTGTACCCATTCCCATGTTTCGCCGCTTGGTGTGGTGGATGCTATTCGTGAGTCGTGCAATCCGTTTATGTGGAATACCTTTCGTTCCATAATCAACAGCAGAAGTACATCGGCCGAGGGTTTTAATCTTTGGAAAGAATATGTAGATAGTTTTGGTTTCGGGAAAAAGCTGGGAACCGATTTAGTGAATGAGAACAAAGGAAATGTTCCTTCTGTAGAATATTATAACCGCTATTTTGGAGAAGGGAGATGGCGCGCTCTTACAATCCGTTCACTTGCAATCGGGCAGGGCGAACTGGGAATTACCCCGCTTCAACTTGCAAACTATGCAGCCATTATGGCCAACAGGGGGCATTATTTTATCCCTCACACGGTAAAAAACATTGAAGGCCAAGAGATCAGTCCGGAATTCAGAAACAGGGTGGAAACAAAAATTTCTCCCGAACATTTTGAACCCATCATTGACGGAATGCAAATGGTAGTTGAAAATACCAATGCTTCGGTTTTTATGCGAATACCAGAATTAACCATATGTGGCAAAACCGGAACGGTACAAAATCCACATGGTAAGGATCATGCTGCTTTTATGGCCTTCGCACCACGGGAAAACCCACAAATTGCCATTTCTGTTTATGTTGAAAACAGTGGTTTTGGGTCAACTTTTGCTGCGCCCATTGCCAGTTTGCTGGTTGAAAAGTATTTGAAAAGAGACATTGCAGAAAGCCGGAAGTGGGTGGAAACCCGGATGCTTGAAATAGATTTAATAAACAGAAATTAAACCAATTAAAATGCCAAGACGGAATAATTTGTGGGCTAATATCGACTGGTTGACTGTGGCGGTTTATCTGGTGCTGGTATTGCTTGGCTGGATAAACATTTATGCTTCTGTTTACGATGCTGAGCACCACAGTATTTTCGACATAACACAGCGGTATGGCAAGCAGTTAATCTGGATTGGCGCAGCATTGCTCATTGCATTTATTATCCTACTGATTGAAACAAATTTTTATGTCTTCTTTTCCTACATAATTTACGGGGTTGTAATTCTGCTGCTTATTTTGGTGCTTTTTGCAGGAACTGAGGTGAATAATTCAAAATCGTGGCTTTCGTTTGGTGGTTTTGGCCTGCAGCCGGCCGAGTTTGGAAAGTTTGCCACAGCACTGGCTCTTGCCAAATATATGAGTTCGTTCGGGTTTAAACTTCAGCGCTTTAAATCGTTATTTGTGATGGGCGCTGTTATTTTTCTGCCCGCCACACTTATTTTGCTTCAGAACGATACCGGTTCTGCGCTGGTTTATTTTGCTTTTGTACTGGTATTGTTTCGCGAAGGCCTTTCAGGAGTGGTATTGTTTTTTGCCACACTTGTCGGATTACTCTTCATTTTTTCCCTGGTTTTGTCCGACTTGGTTTTGTATGCCCTGCTGGCTGGTTTGGCAGTGCTGATTTTTCTTTTCGTAAATGCAGGTATGAAACATTTTTACAGGGTACTACTGTTTTTTATTATATCCTTTGTGTTACTCACAGCCCTTAATTATTTTACCCGTTCCGGTTTCGGAATTGCACAATTGCTGGCCGGAATGATTTTTTTGTCCGGGTTGGGGTTAATAATTTACGGAATACATCACCGGTTGAAAAGTTATGCCCTGGTTGCCCTCGTTTTTGTTGGCTCAGTTTTGTTTTCAGTAACAGTTGATTATGCTTTTAATAATGTGCTGGAACCTTACCAGCAGGCACGGATAAACGAACTTTTAGGCATTGAGTCCGATCCGTTGGGGGTTGGGTACAATGTCAACCAGAGTAAAATTGCCATAGGTTCAGGTGGTTTTTGGGGAAAAGGATTTTTAAACGGAACTCAAACCAAATTTAATTTTGTTCCCGAACAAAGTACCGATTTTATTTTTTGTACGGTAGGCGAAGAATGGGGATTTGTTGGGACTTCTGTAGTTATTTTACTGTTTATGCTTTTGCTGGTCAGACTTGTATTACTGGCCGAAAGGCAACGTTCAGGGTTTTCGAGAATTTATGGGTATGCTGTAGCCGTAATCCTCTTTTTTCATTTTATGGTAAATATTGGAATGACCATTGGTTTGATGCCGGTTATCGGAATTCCGCTTCCATTTTTTAGTTATGGAGGTTCTTCGCTGTGGTCTTTTACCATTCTGCTTTTTATATTCCTGAGGCTTGATGCCAGCAGGCTCGATTACCTTTCAAATTGAAAGCGCACGTTTAAAACCTGACAAAGGTCATGTGATTTAATTTCCGCAAAAACTTCGAATTTTGTATTTTCGCGCTACTTTGAAAAAAATCATCATTTTTTGGTAGTCACTGATGATCTGGAGGGATCATTCTCAAAAAAGATTGAACAGGCAGTTCTTTATAAAATTATTGGCTTATGACAGAATATAAATCTTTTGCATTGCATAACTTCAAAGCTATTCCACAAATGGAATATTTAACTGAAGAACAGAAATTTAATATTGAAGTAGTAGGATCGGTTTTGCCATTTAAGACCAACAATTATGTGGTAGATGAGCTTATTGACTGGGATAATTTTGAAAAGGATCCGTTTTTTATCCTCAATTTTCCACAGAAAGAAATGCTCGATGACGCCAGTTTTAATGCAGTTGCTGCTGTTTTAAAAAGTGGTGCTTCAAAAAAAGAAGTGCAGGAGGTAGTTCGAAAAATCAGGTTAAAACTCAACCCAAATCCTGCCGGTCAGGAAAACAATGTTCCCGTTTTCGAAGGAAAAAAACTCAACGGCATTCAGCATAAATACCGCGAAACCATGCTCTTTTTTCCAACCCAGGGACAAACCTGCCATGCTTATTGCACATTTTGTTTCAGGTGGCCACAATTTGCACTCAACGAGTTCAAATTTGCAATGAAAGAGGCCGATACACTTGTGCAATACGTAAAGGCCAATCCGCATATTACCGATGTACTGTTTACCGGAGGCGATCCGGCCGTAATGAAAACCCGATTTTTTGAAACCTATTTTAACGCACTGCTCGAGGCTGATATTCCCAACCTTAAAAATATTCGAATTGGCACCAAATCTTTGGCTTACTGGCCATACCGTTTTACTACCGACAGCGATGCCGGTGACCTGCTCCGCCTGTTCAAAAAAATGAAAAAGAAAGGAATTAATATAGCTTTGATGGCTCATTTTAACCACCCGGCAGAATTAAAAACTGATGCGGTAAAAGATGCAGTTAAGAGGCTGATTGATGCAGGAGTGCAAATCCGTTCGCAGTCGCCGGTGTTACAACACATTAATGCTCGTGCCGATATTTGGGCCGAAAACTGGAAAGAGCAGGTAAAAATGGGAATTATTCCGTACTACATGTTTATTGCCCGCGATACAGGTTCGCAAGACTATTTTGCCGTTTCACTGAACCAAACGTGGCAGATTTTCAGGAATGCATACAACCAGGTGAGTGGAATTTGCCGCACGGTGAAAGGCCCCAGCATGTCCTGCGACCCGGGGAAAATCCAGGTTGTTGGCGTTTCAGAATTAAAAGGGCAGAAGGTGTTTGTGCTTAACTTTTTGCAAGGCCGGGACCCCGCCTGGGTGGGAAAACCTTTCTTTGCCAAATACGACCCAAATGCCATTTGGATTGATGACCTGGAACCTGCTTTTGATGAATCGAAATTCTTTTTTGAAGATTCGTATTTCCAGATGCTGGCTTAATCAGACCAATATTATCCGGTTAAAATCCATGGTTTTTTTACTGGAATTCCTGATTCCGATTCTGCAAAATCAATCAGCTCATTCATAAACCTGGTAAAACGGGTTTCAATGAAAAGGTAGTTGGCATCCATTACTTCAATGGCCTTTTCGGCTTTTGGTGGAAGGGATGTGTATCGGCTCATTATTTCCAGCGATTGTTGAATTCCCTCCTTTTGAGCGTACGATTCCAGCCTTCGGTTTTTTATCAATACCGGTAAAAATCCCTGTACACGTGGTGGCAGATAAAAAACATGTTTAAGCAATATGGCATGAGTTTTACGGGCAAACCGCCGCAAGGTTAAAGGATGATAGTTTTTCCAGCCAGAGGCCAGTAAATGGTCGAATATTAAATCGGTAACAACCCCTGAATAGAGACCAAATTCTTCCCTGAAAAGTTTTTTTACTTCTCTGAATAATTCATGCTCATCAGTAAAAGAATCTATTCTCCGGTGTAAAATAATTCCTTCCCTGATTTTTCCCGGATATTTAAGGAAATTCTTTCCCTTAACGTAGTCTCCGATAAAATTGCCGGTAACCAGTTTTTCATCATCGCCCGATAAATAGATATGCGCCAGAAAATTCACCCTGTTTGTTTTTGAAAAGAACGTCAGGCTTTCCAAAATGTTTTTCCCAAATGCATGATGTGATAGCAACGGGCAATATTTATTTTTTTGAGCCTGAGATTTGTCCTGTTTTTTGTACAGGGAATCCGTTAATTTTTCGCGAAATTAAAAAACAGACCTATGGCAAAACAAAAAGTAATTATCATTGGCGCCGCCGGGCGCGATTTTCACAATTTCAACACTTTTTTCAGGAATAATAACGATTATGAAGTGGTGGCATTTACCGCAGCACAAATTCCCGATATTGAGGACCGCCGCTACCCGGCCGAACTCGCAGGTGCATTTTATCCTGACGGAATTCCGGTTTATGCAGAGGAAAAACTGGAAGAGCTGATTAAAAAACTGAAAGTTGATACCTGCGTGTTTTCATACAGCGATATTCGCCATCAGCATGTTATGACAGTTTCTGCACGCGTAAATGCAGCCGGCGCATCGTTTATGCTCCTGGGGCCCAAACAAACCATGCTGCAATCTTCCAAACCGTTAATTTCGGTTTGTGCTACACGTACCGGCTCAGGCAAAAGCCAAACCAGCCGGAAAATAATTCAGATTTTAATGGAGCAGGATTTGCGTGTGGTAGCCATTCGGCATCCCATGCCTTACGGAGATTTGGTAAAGCAAAAAGTTCAACGTTTTGCAGCTATTGAAGACCTGAAACGGCATAAATGCACCATTGAAGAAATGGAGGAGTATGAACCGCATATTGCCCGAGGAAATGTGATTTATGCCGGCGTAGATTACGAGGCTATTTTAAAAGCTGCTGAAAACGATCCCGATGGGTGCGATGTTATTTTATGGGATGGCGGAAACAATGATTTTTCGTTTTACGAAGCCGATTTGTCCATTGCCGTGACTGATCCGCACCGTGCAGGGGCCGAACTAACTTATTATCCCAGCCAGGTGGTTTTGCGCACCAGCGATGTAATTATTATCAACAAAATGGACACCGCCAATCCGGAAAAGGTGAAACAACTCAGGGAAAATATTGCCTCGGTAAACCCAAATGCAGTGGTAATTGACGCTGAAAGCCCTGTTCGTGCAGATAAACCTGATGTTATTAAAGGTAAAAGGGTTTTGTGCGTTGAAGACGGCCCTACACTAACTCATGGCGAAATGAAAATTGGAGCTGCTGTGGTTGCTGCTGAAAAATACGGAGCTGCAGAAATAGTTGACCCAAGACCTTTTACAACAGGAAAACTTACCCGCACTTTTGAACTTTACCCCAATATTGGAAAATTGCTCCCGGCAATGGGATACGGTGATGAACAGGTAAAAGATTTGGAAGAAACCATTAGAAATACGAAATGCGACTCAGTTATTATCGGAACGCCCATAGATTTGAACAGAGTGGTTAAAATTGACAAACCATTTACCCGCGTATTTTACGATTTGGAAGAAATTGGTCATCCAAACCTAACCGATGTTTTAGCTGATTTTGTCAAAAAAAGGTAAAGATCTAATCAGTTGAGCCTCTTGAATGTCTGATTCTTTTCCAGGGTTTTAACCAAGGTTTGCTGCAGACTTGTTTTTGCAAAATTTGAATCCTTATCGATTTATACCTATTTTTGTCGCCGGCAAATAAAAATTGATGAGAAAAAAAATTGTTGCATTTGGAGAGGTGGTTTGGGATATTTTACCCGATGGAAAGGTTTTGGGCGGAACCCCTTCCAATTTTGCGTTTCGGTGCAATTCATTTGGCGAAGAAGGTCACTTGCTTTCACGTGTTGGCGACGATGAACTCGGGCATCTGGCGCTTAAACGGCTCAAAGAGCTGGGGATTTCAGTTGCTGATGTGCAAATCGATTCTGAATTTCCTACCGGAACAGTAAACATTACCTTCGAAAAAAAACATGAACCGGTTTTTGATGTTACTCCCGATGTGGCATTCGACCATATCGAATTTTCTACTGAAGCATTGAAACTGGTTCGCGATGCTGATTGCCTTTTCTTTGGTTTATTGCCTCAGCGTTTTGGCATTTCAAAAAATACCATTCGCGAGCTGATTAAAGAATCTCCATCATCAATTAAATTTTTTGATTTAAAACTATTTCAGCATTTTTTTAATGTGTTGGTCATTGAAAACCTGTTGCAATCGTCTCAAATTGTGCGTATTAAAGAGAAAGAAATCGGATTTTTGAGCGAAAAGCTCAGCTTGAAACAAGGAACCCTTGAACAGTTTGGAGAACAGTTGGTAAAAAAATATAATGTTGATCTTGTTTTAATTACACGCGGATTTCATGGTGTTTTTGCGTTCCACAAGGAAGAAGGAGCTTTTTCTGATTCAGGTTATATTATAGAAATGAAGGATAACATTGGTTCCGGAATGGCCTTTTCTGCCGGATTTCTTCACTACTATCTTCAGGAAAATTCCCTGCAGGAAGCGTTAAACTTCGGAAATGCAGCCGGAGCTTTAAATGCGACAAAAGTTGGTGCAACTTCTTTTTTCAAAAAATCAGAAGTGCTCCGGTTTATGAAAAAAACAAAAAAGCGGTCTTCGGAAAAAATATAACCCTGTTTTTATTTCCATTTAAACAATATTTTTAAACACATATTTTATGGTAACCCTAAAGGTTAAAATCATGTTTAAAAGAGTATGATTTAAGCCATGGATCGGGTGTTATAAAAAATCCTGAGCTTTTATCACAATTTGAAATTAATGAACAAAAATGTAATGCAATGAAACGCAATGCAAGTCAGATAGGAAAAAGTCTGGTGGACAAATTGTGGGAGGCTTTTCTTTTACAGGTTCCCTACGCAAATGATTATTCAGGGTTGGTTAACCGCAAAGGCGGACAGATTGTTTTGGACCATTTGGGATTCCGAACGTTGAATTGGCATACAGGAGAGCAACCGGAAGGAATTTTGGCAATCAGGCACATTATCGAATGTTTGGGATATAATCCGGCAGGTAAATACGTACTTCCAAAGAAGAATCTGAAAGCCATTCATTTTGAGGCAGAAACAGCAGGACTTCCCAAATTTTATGTAAGTCAGCTCCAGGTTTCCCAATTACCTGGCTGGGCGCAAAACCTGTTTCCCGATGTACTTTCAGAAACGCCATATCTGCTTTCTGATACCGGTATCGAACTTTTAAGTAAGCTAAAAGCTGATAAAATTTTAAATACCGAAGCGGCTGAAATTCTGGTTGATGAACTTGTAAATTATTTTCGCAGGCCCTGGAATCCTCCTTCCAAAGAAACAGTGTTGAAACTAAACGATATTTCGCATTATGCCGCCTGGGTTTTGTTGCATGGCAATTCACCCAGCCATTTTGCGGTGAGTTTAAACCATCAGGGTATTAATGACTGGCCCGATTTGGAATCTACATTCCATGCATTGAAAAAAGCAGGCATTCCCATGAAAGAAAAAATAGAAGGCGAAAAAGGAAGTATTTTGCAGCAAACAGCAACTTTAGCGGTTAAAGAAGATTTAAAAGTAAAAATAGAAAACGAACTTGATGAAATCAACTGGACTTATGCATACCTCGAATTTATTCAGCGTGGTTTTATGGAAGAAGATGGCCAGCGAACTTTATTTCAGGGTTTTATTGAAAGCCAGGAGCGGCACCTGTATAACTTAACCCGAACCCTGGATAATTAAGTTTCAATAAACATCCGGAACATAAGTCATTTCTTCAATGGGCGGACGAACATAGCCTTTGCTGTCTTTTCGCGGAGGCAATTCTACTGCATCGGGTGTTAAATCTTCATACGGAATCATCGATAACAAATGATGGATGCAATTCAACCGGGCTCGTCTTTTATTATCTGCATCAACCATGTACCAGGGGCTTATTTTTGTGTCAGTGTAAGCAAACATTTCATCTTTTGCTTTGGAGTAATCCACATACATTTCGCGCGATTTTAAATCCATTGGGCTAAGTTTCCAACGCTTGGTCGGGTCTGCCATCCGGGCTCTGAAACGTTTTTCCTGCTCCTCCTCGCTTACCGAAAACCAGTATTTAATGAGAATGATTCCTGAGCGAATAAGCATCCGTTCATAATTGGGGCAGGAGCGAAGAAATTCCCAATATTCATCGTTGGTACAAAACCCCATTACTTTTTCCACACCGGCGCGATTGTACCAGCTTCGGTCAAACAGTACCATTTCCCCGGCTGCCGGAAGATTGGGTACATACCGTTGAAAATACCACTGGGTTTTTTCACGTTCGGTGGGTGTGCCCAATGCAACTACCCGGCAAATACGCGGATTTAATACCTGGGTAATCCGTTTTATGGTTCCCCCTTTGCCTGCCGCATCGCGCCCTTCAAAAATTACAACAACCCGTAAACCTTTGGTTTTTATCCACTCCTGAAGTTTTACTAGCTCAATCTGGAGCCTGTTTAGCTCATTATTGTAAAGCTTTTTCGAAACTTTTTTGGGTTTACCGGTTGGTGTTTCTTCCCTTTCCATATTTTTTTTGTTTGTATTGGTTTAATCGATTGAATAAAAGTACAAAAATGATTAGTATTGGAAGATGAATTTTTAACCAAATTTAGTGTGAGTTACTTTTTTATGGAAAATTCATTTGTTTTAGCCAAATAAGTATTGTTCGCCCCGCATTCATTTTGTAAATTACAATCAAATTTTAATTGAATTGAAATGAAAAGATTACCGCTTACTTTTTCAATCCTTGCCTTTTCGTTTATTAGTTATTCCCAACAAATAAAAACGGAAAGCCGGATAATTGTGAAAAATCCGCTCATCCATCAAATTATTCCTGAAAATGCGGTGGTGGAAATTCTTGCTGATGGATTTGAATGGACGGAAGGTCCGCTTTGGTTACCCGCAGAAAACAAACTTATCTTTTCCGATATTCCATCCAATTCCATTTTTGAATGGTCGGAAAAAGCTGGAAAGAAACTTTATCTGAAACCATCAGGTTTTACAGGAAAAGAAAAACGTGAAGGTGAGCCGGGTTCAAATGGTTTGTTGCTAAACGCTTCAGGCGAGTTAATTCTTTGTCAGCACGGCGATCGCAGAGTGGCGAAAATGGATGCCTCGCTTTCCAATCCCAAAGCAAATTTTATTTCCCTGACAGATAATTACAACGGGAAGAAACTGAACAGCCCAAATGATGCGGCTTACCATAAAAACGGCGATTTGTATTTTACCGACCCGCCTTACGGACTGGAAAAAAATGTGAATGACCCGGCAAAAGAACTTGATTTTCAAGGGGTTTTTCAACTGGAAAAAACCGGAGAAGTTGTTCTTTTAACCAAAGAGCTTTCCCGTCCAAACGGAATTGCTTTTTCACCCGATTATTCAAAATTGTATGTTGCCAATTCTGATCCTGCCCGGGCAATCTGGATGGTTTATGATTTAGATAAAAGTGGCCTTTTGAAAAATGGCAAACTTTTTTTCGACGCCACAGCAATAACTAAAAATTTCAAAGGTTTGCCCGACGGATTGAAAGTTCATCCTAATGGCTGGGTTTTCGCAACGGGGCCGGGCGGAGTGCTGGTGTTTACTCCGGGGGGAGAACATCTTGGAACAATTTTTACCGGCGAAGCAACCGCCAACTGTGCATTTAATACTGATTATTCTGAACTGTTTTTAACAGCCGATGATTTTTTGCTTAGGGTAAGGTTGAAATAAAAATTACCAGGGAAACTGGTTTTATTTCGGGCTGACATTTTGTTTCTTCGGTTTAATTATTAGCCTCAGCGAAAGGTTGTATGTAAAATAATTAGTGAGCCAGTTGATGAAAATAAAAAACCGGTTTTTGATGCCAAGAATGCTCATCAGGTGCACAAACATCCAGATTACCCAGGCAAAAAATCCGCCAAACTTTGCAAAAGGTAGCTCCACAACCGCCAGGTTACGGCCTACAGTTGCCATTGTTCCTTTGTCTTTGTAGGTGAATGATTTCTGTTCTTTCTGAGCGACTTCGGCCATTAAATTTCTTGCCAGGTTTTCGGCCTGCTGAATGGCAACCGGCGCCACCTGCGGATGCCCGTTGGGGTATTGCGAAGTTTCCATAAAAGCAATATCGCCAATAGCAAAAATGTTATCCATGCCCTTTACTTTGTTGAACGCATCAACAGCAATTCTTCCGCTTGGGGATACAACTTTCGGAGGTATTCCGTTCAGTGTTGTTCCCTTCATTCCTGCCGCCCAAACCACATTTGAGCTTAGAATAACTCCTGAATCGGTTATAACTTTATTCCCTTCGCAGAATTTCACCAAAGTGTTGAGTTGTACCTTTACTCCGAGTTTCTGCAGGTAGTTTTTCGCTTTTTGTGAAGAAAACTGCGACATGGTACCCAACAACCGGTTGGTAGCCTCAATCAGGAAAATATTCATTTTCGAAAAATCGAGCTCAGGATATTCTTTGGGAAGAATGTTGTTACGTAGTTCGGCAATGGCTCCGGCAAGTTCAACTCCGGTAGGACCACCTCCCACAATGGCAATGTTTAACGCAGCTTCCGATACTTTCTCGTTCTCTGAAACCAGGGCATTCTCATAGTTTTTTAAAATCTGGTTTCGGATGTACAGCGCTTCAGAAACGGTTTTGAGGCCAATGCTGTTTTCTTCAATTTTGTTGTTGCCAAAAAAGTTTGTTGTGGTCCCCAGGGCAATCACCAATTTATCGTATTTAAACCGCCCGATCTTTGTTTTTACGGTTTTGGTTTCCGTTTCCACTGCTTCTATTTCTGCAATGCGGATAAAAACGTTCTTTTTTTTCTGAAAAATTTTACGGATGGGAAAACTGATGCTGCTGGGTTCCAGTCCGGCTGTGGCCACCTGGTAAAGCAATGGTTGAAACTGGTGGTAGTTGTTCCGGTCAATCAGTAAAACCTGAAATTGGTTCGATTGGCCAAGCAGCCGGGCCAGTTTTAATCCTCCAAAGCCAGCTCCCAGAATAATGATTCGCTGTTGCCCTTTTTCCGAAGGGGGAATGTTTATATCAACCTTTTGTTGCATAACCAAAAATCATTTTAGAGGCATTTTGACAATCTTTTGAAAATGGGGTGGAAGAGGGAATGGTTTGTTTTTTAATCCATGCCTCCTGTGCAGTCGAGGCAAGCCAGCGCGTAGCTGTCGTATTCATCATAAGCCGGACCGGGTTTTCCGTTGAAAACTATAATGCGGTCGAGCCTTATTTTTGGGCCGTTTTCAAACACAAGAAATTCTCCACTGCTTTTGTTGGTTTCAATTTCTTTTACCTTTCCTTTTGTATTTTCTAAGGTATTTTCTTCCTCAAAATAATGAACTGAGATGGAATTCTTTTCAGAAATTGTTTTTTCAATTTGTTTCAGAAAATCCAGGTCAACCTGTAAATATTTTGTGTTCATCTTAATTAAAACTTTCTTCCATTTTTTTTGCTTTCGGAAAAAGAATGTTGTTTTCAAGGTGAATGTGCCGGTGCAAATCTTTTTCAAAATCGGCCAGGTGCTTCATGGTTACTTCGTAGGTAGTGCAACCATCGGCAGGCACCTGATAGTTGTTGGTCAATTCTGATATTCTCACATATCTTTCTCCTTCATTTTCGTGCTCTGCCATCATGGCTGAAATAGGACTGGAAACATTGCCAAATGACGGAGTCGCCAACCTTTTGTTTTCATTTTTTGCCAGTTCCATTTGTTTTACATACGGGAACAATAAAAGTTCCTCCTTTTGCATGTGCATGGTTAATTCGCCGGCCGATTCAAAAAATTCATCCCTCACGCGGACAAGTTCAGGATGATTTTCTCCGTGAACCCCGGCAATTTTGTCAAGGTTTTGTTTTAAAAACGGAATATTTTTCTGCACATAAGCATGATGGCGATTTACAATGTATTCAGCCAAAGTGCTTAATTCCATACTGTTAATATAATCTGTATCCGGATCTGAATCCTGAAGCACCGTCTCCAATTGGTTGATAAGTTCTTCTTCTTTTATACCGGATTTGGTACATACTTCTGAAATGGTTTGATTTCCACCGCAACAATAATCTATTTTGTTCGCCTGAAACAAAGTGGCGGTTTTAAAATTGGTTTTTACCACTTCGCCTACCGGAGTATCTGATGTAATTTTCATGATGTAAATTTTAAAATTATGCTCTGCAAAGATATAAAAAAACCATTAGTGGACAAAAAGGTCTATTAGTAATTTATGAAATAATACTGAAATTTATGATTATCCTTTGACAAGAATGTAGGCTCCGAACAAGGAGTCTTTAAAACCTGAGGTGACAGGGAAAAATCCGGATTCAATTTTTGAATTTTTGAGTTTTAATGGATTGGTATTTTCCATTTCTTTTTTGAATTCCGAAAAGGATTTATTCGGATTATAAAAAGTTTTAAACACTCCTGTTTTATTGGGTGAAATGTGTTTTTCGAGATGAAGGGATAACAGCCCCATATTTTGCCTGACATTGATTTCGAGGCATGGATTTACGCACAAATTGTTCTTTTCGTCACGGAAAATGAGGGTGTCCACACCAAAAATACCTTCGTAACATTTTGCCAGAAAACTGCTTTCAATCAATTTCACCAAGGATTTTATAATCATTTCAGGAAGTGATTCAGCAAATGCCGTAATTTCAGGATTAATCTCCTGCGGCCATCCATTCAGGAGATTGCCCTGGTACTGGCCCTTCCCATCGGTCAAAAAACGGCTGATTCCCAGGTAGGTTACTTTTCCGTTTTTTAATTCGAATTCAAAGGCTAAATCCAGAACTTTTTCCAGGAGCGGTTCCACTATGGCATAACCCTGTTCGTTAATTATTCCCAGCAGTTTTTCCCATACTTTTTCAGCCACCGGGGTTTTTGTCACTTTTTGTAATCCGCGTCCTGAGCTGCTCCACGGTGCTTTTACCATAATTTTTTCCCAGCGTTTAATACACTTTTCAATTTCTGGTTTTGTATAGCAAACCGTAGAAATCAATTGGGGTGGCAAAATTTTTTCCGGAGGTAATTCCGGCAGAAGTTTTTTCAATAGTTCAAGAGCAAATTTTTTGGAGTAGATTTCACGGTATTCCGGTTTCCAGTTGGCAACCGGCGAGGTTTGAAATTTTTCAGAGCAGGAAGGTTTTAAAGGCTCAACCAAACGATGAGCAGCCGGACTCCAGCCCCACGGGAGTAAACGGTTTTTTGGCTGGCTGATGAAGTCGGTGTTTTTGATTACTTCATTCAATTGCAAAAATCGGGGAGGAGTAATATTTATTTTTTGAAGCGTTGACAGAAATTCAGGTGGTGGAATTTTTTTTACCAAAACTACATCATTTGGCCGGGCGAAAATGAGGGGCAAAGTTCCCAAATCTTCCTCCATTTTTTGCAGCAGCCGGTTGGGTTGCCACGATGGCTGGTCGTTTGCAACTGCATATTCGCAGGTAGGATTGAACAGGTAGATATTTGGTAGTTTTTCGTGGGAAGGTATGTCTGTATAATTAGTTTTTTTTTTCATGGTGGCGCTACAATCCAAAGATCAAGATTTGGGATTTTTAGTTACTTTCAAAATAAAATCCTGAAATAATGTTTCTGTGCGTAAAAACTGGTTGTAGTTTTTTGCTTAATCATTGATGCCAATTTCTTTCTTGATTTTGTCCCAGCGGCCTTTTTTAATTTCTTTTAAAAGCGAATCCAGTTCTTCTTGTGTTGCTTTAGATTTTGAGGTTAACTCTTCATATTTTAAATAATCAAGTATAGATTGGACTTTGGATGCTTTGTCACCCACTTTTATCCTGACAAGGAGTTCGTTATTTTGTCTTTCAACTATCATTTTTTATTTCAAATATAGTGATTTTATCATTTATGCGATAAATCTTTCATCGGCACATCCTCAGGCCTTTTGTGTTTCCAACGCCGGTGCGACCATAGATAATAGGCAGGTTGCTCGCTAATGGTTTTTTCCATCTTCTGAATATAAGCCATCATTATTTCTGTTTCGCTGTATTCCTTTGCATTTTCAAACAGCACTTCAAAAGTAATTTCGTAAAATCCTCTTTTTATTTTAACGGTATTCTGAAAAATTACCGGATAGTTAAACCGGCGCGATATGGCGGCTGGTCCGGGGTAAAACGGGGTTTCCTGGTTAAGAAACATCATCCAGAATTTGGTGTTTACAGGAGGTGTCTGGTCGCCGGCCAGCCAAACAAAAACCGGTTCATTTTCTTTGTCTGCCTTAATAACCCTGCGTAAAACAGTTGAGTTTGGAACCAATTCAGCGCCAAAACGGGCCCGGTTGCTGTTTATATATTTATCGAAATGAAGATTATGCAGTGGTTTGTAAACCCCCAAAATTTTATACTGCACAAAAAGCGGGAAAACACTGCCCCATTCCCAGTTGTTATGATGACTGGTAAGAACAACCACACTTTTTCCCTGGTCAAAATACCTGTTAATTAATTCCGGATTTTTTACCTTCATTCTTTCCTTAAAATCACGCTCTGTTATACTCCCCATTTTAATGGCTTCAAGTGTGATGTCGCAGAAATGCCGGTAAAATTTTTTTGTTATGGTTTTTAATTCAGCATTTGATTTTTCCGGAAACGAATTTCGAAGATTTTGGGCTACTACTTTTTTGCGGTAACCAATAATATAATAAACCACAAGGTAAAACAGGTTGGAAAATCCGTAAATCAGCCAAAAGGGTAGCCTGGCAACCAATTTAAGTGAAATTATTCCAATGTGTAATGAATTTCCTTTGCGCATAACTTTTTGAAAAGAAGTGTAAAACTACATTTTTTCGCATAAAAGCAGACCAAATACTTTTTTCCTTTTTATCTTCGACACAAAAAATTTATAATAATGAGAAGTCTGATAACAATTTTACTTATTTCCATTAGTATGGGATTATTGGCACAGCAAAAGTTTATTGCTCACCGCGGAGCTTCATATCTGGCCCCTGAAAATACAGTAGCTTCGGCAAACCTTGGCTGGGAGTTGGGGGCCGATGCCGTTGAAATTGATGTTTACCTGACCAAAGATAACCGGGTAATGGCCTTGCACGATAAAGACACCAAACGAACCACCGGAGGTAAACGGAACCTGGCGATCAAAGATACACCATCGCTGATGTTGCGCGATTTGGATGTTGGAAGTTGGAAGGATGCAAAGTACAAAGGCGAAAAAATTCCGTTCATTTCTGAGTTAATTGAGACTGTTCCCGACGGGAAAAATCTTGTGGTTGAAATAAAAACCGGAAGTGAAATTCTGCCTCATTTAAAAAGGGAAATTGAAAAAAGCGGCAAACTGGATCAGATGATTTTTATCTGTTTTGGCTGGGAAACCATTCTCGATACAAAAAAAGAATTCCCCAATAATAAATGTTATTGGCTTAGTTCGTCGAAACAAGGTCTAAAAAAGAAAATGGAAGAAGCTGCCGCAGCCGGTTTGGAAGGAGTGAACCTGAATTACAAAATTATTGACGGGGAAGTTGTTCAAAATGCAAAAGAACTGAATCTTGAAGTTCTGACGTGGACCGTGAACGATCCTGAAATTGCAAAAAGAATGACCGAACTTGGCGTGACAGGGATAACCACCGATCGCCCCAAATGGCTGAAGGAAGAGATGAAAAAATTATAAATAAGAGACTGGCTAAAAAGTGAAATTTCCTTTATTTTTGTCATGTTGAGCGTAGTCGAAACAATTGTATTTCAAATAAATAAACACTTCGACTACGCTCAGAATGACCTCAAAGAGGACTTTTTAGGCAGCCTCTTCGTTTTTACAATTGGTTAAATTTTATTTGGTCAGCCTTTCCAGTCGTTTCATAATGGAGAATATAAATGCAGCCGAAGCCAGACAGCATATCACAAAAATAGCCCAGAGCTGCCACAATTCCAGCCGGTCCCAGAAATAGCTTCCAATTCCCAGCAATTTGTTTCCAACCGCAGTGGCCAACAACCAGCCTCCCTGCATTAATCCCTGGAATCGTATCGGAGAAACTTTCGAAACAAATGAAAGTCCCATGGGGCTGAGGAAAAGTTCAGCAATAGTTAGCACCAGATAACTGCTCATCAGCCAGTACGGAGAAACCCGCGATGTATCAGGAACGGCTTCACCCTGCAGTTGTACAGGAGAAACCACATCAAGCGAGGCCACCAGCATTATCAGAAATCCGAATGAAGCGATAATCATCCCGATTCCGATTTTTTTGGGAGTTGAAGGTTCTTTTCCACGGTTGGCAAGCCAGGTAAAGAGGCCCATTACCAAAAACGTGAGCGAAACAATAAACAGCGGGTTAAACGACTGGAATATTTCGGGTGCAATGGAATGTTGCGGATCGCCGTGGCTGTAGAAAATGTACGTCAGAAATCCCAGTCCGGCAAACAAAACACCACCGAGGATTCGCATTTGTTTTTTCAATTTTTTGCTCAGCACCATCACAAGCCCTGCAACAGTCCCTATAAATGCCAGAATATACCACAAATTGAAAAACAGGTAGGTAAACGGGCCAACTGTTTTTACGGTATAGTCGCGGGCAAACATGGTTTGTGTAAGGCCGTTTTGGTGAAATGACATCCAGAAGAAAATGACCACTACAAAAACCAGTAGCAGAGCCGTTACTCGCGGTAGTTCCTCTTTGGTTGATGCCTGCATCATCCAGGCCACAAAACCTGCGAAAAGACCAAATGCAAATGCAATGTCGGCATTGCCAAACGCAAAGAAAATGGCAAACCCAACTACCAAAATCGTTCCAAGCGAAATTCCAATTTTTTTGAAACTTTTTTCCACTTTCACCTCTTTGGCGGAAGTGGTAACTTCTTTATTTGGAAGAAGTTTGCTAAACAAGATGTAAACCAGCAACGAAACCAGCATGGCGCCGGCAGCTACGGCAAAGGCATAATTGTAACCTTTGGAGAAAACATCAATGTAGTCCTGGGCAAACTTATTTATGTCGGTAATTGGACCGTTGAGACTAACACTGCTCGCCAACTCGGCAAACTGAGTTGAATGGGTTAACTTACCGCTGATAACCTGATGGCATAATGCCGGCAGACTTCCATCGTGCACAAAACCATTGGTTTTTAACCACCAGTCGCGCACGGCAGTTGCAGCAAACGGAGCGAAAAATGCACCTACATTTATTCCCATGTAAAATATGAGGTAAGCTTTGTCGCGCAGCTTTTCATACTTTGGGTTATCGTACATTTGCCCTACAACTGCTTGCAAATTGCCCTTAAACAGTCCGTTCCCCAATGCAATGGTAAAAAGAAAAATAACAGTCATTGAAAGAGGCATTCCGGGAATGGCCATTAGCAAATATCCGATAAACATGATAATTATTCCGCTCAGAATGACTGTTTTGTACTTTTTTGTGGCGTCAGCAATTATTCCTCCAAGCAAAGCCAGGGCATAAATGGCAAAATAAAACGAACTGTAAATGCTGCCAGCCGTTTCTGCGTTTACACCGTATTTTGCCTGTAAAAAAAGAACGAGGATAGCCATCATGGTATAGAAACCAAAACGTTCGCCCATATTGGCGAAAAAGGCGACTATCAGGCCTTTAGGATGATTTTTAAACATTGGTTTTTGATTAAAAAGTTTTTTAGATTGAATTGTCACAGAACAGGCAAATATAAAGATTCAATATTGATGCAAAACTTGATAAATATCAGTTTAATTGAATTGAAAGAAAAATAAAAAGAGAAAAAAACATAAAGGTCTTTTGCTTTTATCCGTTTTAATTCCATAACTTACACTTAATTATTTAACCATTAAATTAGTGAATATGTCAAAAGAAGTTCTTCCAAAAGAGTTAATGAATTCTGTATTAGGTAAGCTTTATGATGTGCTTGCCAATGGTGATGGCGATGTAGTTCCGCCATCTGATGATAACTATCTTGCCTGGCTTTCTATTGGTGTCCCTTATCCAGCCGAAGAGTTGGATTTTCTTTCTGAAGGATTGACCGGAGTTGTAAAGAGAAATTCCGAAAAAAGAGCAACCGAAGGAGATGAAGAAAAGGACGATGAGGAAAAAAGTATTGAAGAAATTAATCAATTGCTTGCCCAGGATACGGCCAGAAAATATCAGCAGGCTGAAAATTTTTCCCGTATTGTTGATATGATTCCCGACACATCGGGCGTTACGGGTGATGTGACCATGAATGTTTGGAACCCCGAAAATACGCTTTCGCAGGCCTATGAACATATTCTGAAATTCAGCCAGGTGGCTAATATTGAGCCGGATGAAAAACTAAAAGCGAAAATTGAAAAATTAAGAGGCCTTCTGCAAGTGAAAAAAATCAAAAAAGATATTATTACGGACGAAGAAACAGAAGTGCTTGAAGAAAGCCCATTGGTTATGAGATACCATGAGAAAATGCAAAATTTTCTTACGGTAGCTTTGGAGTACAACAGCCATCGGGTCAATGCCTTAACCGCAAAAGATCCAGGTGCTGTTCATTTTTGGGCAATGAATGCTCCTATTCTCAGGAATAAAGTTTTAGCTGCCAAAAGAGATTGGGTGAACAACGGTTACAAAGAGGAATATGAAAAAATTTCAGCATTCATTTCTCAGGTTGAAGGAAGAAGCATGCTGGCGCTAAAAGAACGTTACCTCGATGATTTGGAGAAAACCAAACTTACCGGATTAGCATCAGGCGCCGATTTCTTATATGCAAGTCTCGTTCCCGGAAGTTTTGCCAAAACAGATAATGGATGGACACAATTCCGGTTTTCAAGCAGCGATTACAGTTCCAATTTCAGTTTCTCAAGTAAAAAGGGTTCAGCAGGTGGTGGTTTATCGCTTGGCTTTTTTAATATCGGAGGTGGAGGGAAATATGAAAAACGCCAATCAAGTAGTAAAATAGATGCAAGCTCATTTTACCTCACATTTAAAATTGCCCAGGTACCCATTGTAAGGCCCTGGTATAATGTAAATTTTCTAACCAGCAAATATTGGCGGTTCGACAAGGCTAATCCCGAATTTAAAAACCAAATGGTGTCTGATGGCGGTTCACCACCCAATGGTATGATTCCTGCCTATACAACCACGGCAATTTTTGTGAAAGATTTGGTATTAAATTTTGGCTCCATGCAAAGCGAAATGCAATCGCAAATGAAAAAAGCAAGTGGCGGCGGATTTGTAGGATGGGGTCCATTCCATCTCGGAGGAAGTTACAGCTCATCAAGCGGTTCAAGAGACTTTGAGCGAAATACAGAATCACAGGGAATTCGTATTGACGGAATGCAGTTGATTGGTTTCAAATGCCACATGCTGCCCAAATCGCCCGACCCAAATCCGGAAATAAAAGAGTGGGTATAATTTAAATTAAAAACGATGTCGCAACTCGCAACAATTTTTGCAAGAATAAAGTCCTATTTTCAACAAAATGTAATAAGCAGCAGCAGGGAGGAAGACTACAAATTCTTCTTCCCTTTGTTTTCTTTGGGATACACAAACGAAGATTTTATGTTTCTCGATACCTCACAGGCAGGTGAAGAGGGCCGAAAATATTATGACGAACTTCTGGATTTTTCCCTGATGGCAAATAATATTCCGCGACAGGAAATTATTTGGCAAACCAGTGGTGAAAACCGGGATTTACTGTATAAAGTTTACGAGGAAATTTTAAATAGCATGAGGTTGATTGACCCTGACAGTATTTCAGGGGCAAAACTTGTTGGCTCAACCATTTTCGATCGCGGTCTGAATTCATTGTCTGAATTGGAAACAAAAGAATACCGCACCTACTATTCATTGTATCAAAAACTGGATACAGAAATTCTTGAATTGCTGAAAAAAGGAATTGAAACAGGTGATGCAAGTTCCACCGTTGAAGTTGAATTGAAACAAAAAATGAAAGAACAACTTTTACAGCAGTGGATTCAAAACGGGAAGAAAAATGAAGTGGAAAAGAAGGTTGAACAGCTTTTAAAGGCAGAAGCTGAACGCTTTATCAGAAAGTTCAATGAAGTAAAAGGGAAACTCACCACATCGCTCCGTGAACATGTAAACGGGTCTTTTTACTTAACTACCTGTTTCCCCGGCAACCTTTACAATTCAGACAAATTAGCCTGGAAAAAAATTGAAATTTCCCGCGATGAAATTCAAAAACTCGTGGAGAGTTCGAAAGAAGAAGGCTATCATGCTATTTTTGAGCTTCAGGACCTGGAATTGGACAAAATCAGTTTCGACCTCATTTTTGTTAATGTTTTGCGCGAATGGTTCGATGAAGAACTTTTAAGCTCTCCATTCTGGGATATTGCTTTACTCAATAAGGAAAGCATTAAAATACCATATTTTTCCACTCAATTGGTTTTTGTAAGGAATATTGAAATTAAACTGCGCGAGAATTCTGCCAAAAACATTCAGGCGATTCAGAAAATGGAAGTTCAAAAGAATTTTGGGCCCTTTTTGCTGAATAAAACACTGATGACCAAAGGTTCATTTCAGTTGAAATCGGTAAATAAAACCATGCATCTGGAACGGAAAGCGATTTTGAGTGCGCCTGTTGTTACCAAAAAAAATGAAACAGCAGCAAAAACAATGAGTTCGGTTGCGTTGCACAGAAACCGGATTCAGGTACTCAACAAAAACCAAAAAGTTTTAGTGCGCGATCACCGGAAAAAAACAGTTGAAGCAAAACCGGTTGTGGCAAATTATCTGGCCATAAATCCAATGATTACCCGGGCTGTGTTTTTGGTGAACTTGGTAAACGTTACCTTATATTGCCGGCACAAAGAAACGCGCCAGTTGCTGGATTTGGAACCTGATGAGATTGAAATTTTCAGAAACAGCAAAAAAGAAAATATTACAGTAAAAAAGAATAACAACAATACGCTGAGTCTGGGATTGCAAATGAACCAGGAATATACCATTAAGCTGGTGGCTGAAGATTTGGAGCCTGCCGAAGTTAAAATTGTTTTTAACCAGCAGGAACAAAAGGCAAAACAAGCACGCCGGTTTTTATACACAATGCCAACTGAAACTAAAAAGCAAAATCAATTTGCTGAAAATGAATTTCAACTGGTTGCAGTGGTTTGTAAACGAATCAGCGAAGATTATCCGGCACCGGTTCCATATGCTGACTATTTTTAATTGAATTCATACTTCAGAAGTTTTTTTCAGAAATTTTTAATCGAAACAACTATTTCGGAAAACATTGGGTTGAAATCTTCAAGGTGAAGTTTATTCTGAAGTTCAATGTATTTCTCGATTTTAAGTTTTAATTTTAACGCGATTAAAAATAAAAAAAAACAGGATAATGGCCGCAAAAAAAACAAACCTTATTTATGTTGTTGAAGATAACCAGGTTTACAACAAGTTTATTACCGAATACCTTAAAAAACAAAATTTTACAAATATAAAACCTTTCTTTTCGGGTGAGGATTGTGTTAACGCAATAAATCAGGGTGAAAAGCCTGACATTATTGTTCAGGATTATTTTCTGGAAAAAATGAATGGAATTGATGTTTTGAGGCAGGTGAAAAAGAAAAGCCCGGATTCGGAATTTATTTTCCTGACCAACAACGAAAGTATGGAAGTAGCTGTAAATACCATAAAATTTGGTGCTTACGATTATATCATCAAAGATAAAATTACCCCGGATAAGTTGATGGACCGTATTCGAAAAATCGTTAAACTCAAAACCCTTGAAAAAAGAAACAAACAAATACAAGTTGGGATAATACTGTTTTTAACCGGTATATTTTTAATTGTATTTTTTGCTGTACTCTATTTTGTAGTTGATATTTTTAACGTCCATTAATGTTTTATCTGCAATTCAAACCGGTTAAATTTTTGTTGCTGTAAAACATCACACCTGAAGCAACCTTTTCAATCCCTGGTGTATCTGTTTTTAAACGGAAATCTATTATTGATGAAAAGAATAGTTTTACTTTTGCTTGTTGCTTCCATCTTTTCCTGTTCAAAAAATGAAGATGAGGTTTATTCTGTCTTGTTTGAAATTAACGATTCCAATTACCCAACCCGTTATAGGAAACTAACCCCCCTTGAAAGAGAAAACAAGCAAAAAGAGTTTGAACAGGGCCAATTCACTTTTGCTGAAATTGATTCATTCGGTTTCGTGGGGTGGTCGTACAACAGTGATTATGAGGATCGGAAACAACTCTACAGCAACAAGTTTGTCGATGTAGCAGGTTTAATTACTGAAGCAAAGCTTTATTTGGTTGAGAAAAGCGAGTTTACCGGAATTTTTGATACGGCGCAGTTGGTTCCGCAAAAAATTGATGCGCGGTTTCTGGATTTCAGTGGTGCTTATACCAGAACAGATTCTATAATTTACAACCATTTGGGAATCAGTTTTGGTGAACAAAAAATTCAAGGGCTTGAAGTATATAATTCATTACTGAACATTTCGGCCAATGCAACTGGTGTTCATCACATTTTCGGCCACTGGTATCCCGATGTTTATATTCCTCCAACCGACCAGGTTTCGGTTGAACTGGCCAGGACGGTTTTAACGGGGCGCGAATTAACCGGCTACAATGGCTGGCATCAGAAATTAACCCATACCATTGCTGAATCCGATTTGAACGAATACCGAAAAATAATTTACCCGTATATTACCAAAAATCATTTGGAACTGCGTGTTTGCTGGGGATTCAAACCGTCGCACTGGCAGATTTTTATGGATACCACAACGGGTGAAATATTGCTGGAACAGGACACAAATTTTTACCCCCTTTAGGTTAATATTCGTATTTGTAAATGAAGTTTCCCCCGCACGGAGAAAAGCCGGGGTCGATTCCGTAATAGAATGTATGTTTTTCGATAAGCCGGTCCAATTCATAAAAGTTTTTTTCTACAACTTTGCCATCTTCTGTAATTTCATCGATAAAACCTTTTGCTGTATAAAAGTACTTTTTTACAAAGCTGGTTTTTCCGGTTCTGATGATTCTTTTTTCTTCATACAACCTGCCATTTTTGTAGGCATAAACAAACGTATCGTAAACATTTTTTTTGGCTTCATCCTGAAAACTTTCTTTTTTCACCAGCCTTCCACTTCGGTCAAATTCAAAACCGTGCGCATACTGAAATTTCCATTCATTAGTGTTGAAATACCAGAATTCCTCCCACCGCAATTTACTGCCAATATATTTGTAAATGATTTTATGGCTGAGTGTGCCGTCTGAATTATACCGATGCTTTTCTGAAAGCAGGTTTCGCGAGTAAATGTAACGGGTTGAATTTTGATATTGCCATTCATCCGAACGGTAGTAAAAAGTGCTGTCAGTTAATTGTTGGCTGGATTCGTTAAATTCCCGTTTGTTCATTATTTCCGGAATCCCGATATAAGAAATTACTTCCTTTATTACATTCCCGTTTTTATCGTAGGAAAAAGTTTTTGAAGAAATCTCCTTCTCCGGATTTCTTTGGCAAAAAGTGGTTTCCTTTTTATAACGAAAATTTCCTTGTTCATCAAAAATCAATGAGGTATCAAATTCATCATTCCGGCAGGAAGAAAGCCAGATTAAGGAAAGAATTGCCAAAATTGATGTAATTTTAAAGCCAGATAACTTCATTTTTGCTGTTGATTTATTATCATGATGTATTGAATTGAAAATTGGTTGCGTTTTTTAAAATTAAA
>NZ_JAWLCI010000044.1:0-2120 GCF_041687215.1 Mariniphaga sp. | reverse complement strand
GAAGAAGTAAAGGAAATGATTCCTGTCCGTTCAAAATTTGCGCACAAGGGAACTTTTGGCCATGCGGTTCTTATTGCCGGAAGCTATGGGAAAATGGGCGCCTCAGTTCTGGCTTCAAAAGCCTGTCTGCGCTCGGGAGTTGGATTGCTGACTGCCCACATCCCGCACTTCGGATATTCCATCATTCAAACTGCGGTTCCCGAAGCTATGGTCAGTATCGATGATCACGATTCTATTTTTACGGGAATCCCGGATTTATCACCTTTTTCTGCCATTGGCGCAGGTCCGGGAATCGGCATGAAAAGCAATACCCGACAGGCTTTAAAAGAACTTATAGAAAAAGCAAAAGTTCCTCTTGTTTTGGATGCCGATGCATTGAATATTCTTTCTGAATATAAAGAGTGGCTGAAGGAGTTGCCTGAAAATTCCATTCTGACCCCGCACCCCGGAGAATTCAAACGGCTGGCTGGCGAAACTGCCAACTCTTGGGAACGGATTCAAAAGCAGCAAGAAATGGCCAAAGAGCTGAAAGTAATTATTGTTTTGAAAGGAGCTTTCACAACCATAGCTTTTCCAAATGAGAAACTTTATTTCAATTCCACCGGAAACCCGGGAATGGCTACTGCCGGCAGTGGCGATTCACTTACCGGAATCATCCTCGGTTTACTTGCACAACACATTCCACCTGATCATGCTGCCATTGCAGGTGTTTTTCTGCATGGCCTTGCCGGAGACATTGCCGCTGCTGAAAAATCGGAAAATGCTTTAATTGCCGGCGATATTACAGATAGTTTGGGAAAAGCGTTTTTTGAGTTGCAGTAGATCTCATTCAATTCGGGTAAAAACAAAAAAGGTTGTGGTGTTCCAAAATATAAATTCTATTTTTAGGTTTTAAAATAAATTCAGAAAAATGAGAACATTGATTTTTATATTGGCAATTACGCTGGCAATGCCTGTTTTGGGCCAACGACGGGGGAAATCTGATGAGGGAACGGTTCCAACTTTTCAGGAAGGAATTACCTATGCATTGCCCCGAACAGGATTAAGAATAAAAGTTAAAGCTGTAAAAGAAACCTTCGAACCCGGCCCCTATGCTTCTTTTGCAGAACAACTGCTTGGAATTACCGATGCAAAAAACCGCGCTTCAGTAAATTGGTTTATTGATGAGGTGAACATGGAAACCTTTTCTGAACCTGATCCGAATCAGGTTTTTAAAGCAATGGGTTATGCCGCCTTTTTGGTTAATTTAACCCAGGATGGGATTCTTGCAGGAATAAATTCCGAAGCTTCAGCCAATGAATTGAAAACGTTTACAACCAATAACATGAATGGTTCACCGGGGAAAGATGATGGTTTTTCATTCGCACATTTTAATCATACACCCATTTATGCACCCGGAGATTCTACTAATAATTTCAGGCCAACCCGCATAAGTGTTGAACGAAAAGCTGCAGAAGCCGCTGAACGGATTCTGGAATGCAGGTTAACGCGGTATCACATGGTGGCCGGATTAATGGATGAATTTCATCCTGATGGCGAAGCGTATAATGCGAGCCTGAAGGAATTAAAACGGATTGAAAAAAATTATTTGAGCCTGTTTGTGGGACGGACCACCTATCATAGTGAAAAATTCAGCTTTGATTTTGTTCCAACTTCATCTGCTGAAAGGGGAGAAGTGGTTTTTCGGTTTTCAGAAGATTCCGGTGTACTGCCTTCATCCGACCTCTCAGGGAAACCAGTTACAGTTCGGGTTGAACCAGAAAAAGAGCTGATTTCAAAGTATTCGGGACTGGCAGGATCTGAAAATCCCACTGCCGGTGAAAGTGGCGTATATTACCGGATGCCCGCTGTGGTAAATGTAAGTTTGATATATGAATTAAACACCATTGCTACAGCTCGCGCCGTTATGGCTCAGTTCGGACAGGTTGCACCTGTTCCCGAAGAATTACTTTTTGGGGATTATGCCATCGAATTTTTTCCCGAAACCGGCGCAGTGAAATCGGTTCATAAAAAATAATCAGAGCGTAAAAAGGGTGACTTATTTTGAAAGTCGCCCTTTTTTGATCTGGTCATTTTTATCGGGTGTAATTTTTTTTATTTTTACCCGCCTTAAAAAAATC
>NZ_JAWLCI010000043.1:0-44184 GCF_041687215.1 Mariniphaga sp. | reverse complement strand
CCTCTGAAACAAAGTATTCCTGGAATTATGAACAGGGGCAATTGGTTGGCAATTACAGAAATGAAACCTTTTTTAATGAATTTGGTGAAGAAATAAAAACCATATTTTACAACTGGGATTTTGATTTAAATAACTGGGGCGTGCAGGATGTTATTTTCACCCGGCACACAGAGTTTTTATCCGATTCAGAAGGAAATGTAATCGCGTATGAAATTTCAACGTGGGATGAAACGGCGCACCAATGGCTTCCCATAGAAAAACATTATTACTTCTGGTCTTCGCGCGGAATTACCGGATTACCGGAAGTTTTAACCTATAACAGGTTCGTGGAAGTTTATCCGAATCCTGCAACTGACTATATCTGTGTAAAAACAGCGTCAGATTTAAAAAATGGTACAATCAGTTTGTTTAACAACAATGGCCAAAAGATTAAAACACTTCAAACAGTTGGTGATGTCACAAACATCAATGTAAATGACCTGCCAGCCGGAAATTATATGCTGCGCTTTGCAACCGACAAGGATGTTTTTGTGAAAAAAATAATTATACGGTAAATTCTGAACATTTTAAATAAAACATTAAAAGCTTTGTAATGAAAAAACTACTTACAATTACCATTCTTTTATTCTTTTTTGTTTTTGCATGCCAGGCTCAAAAAATGATAAAAATTGATGAGCAACTAAAGAAAATATGAACAAGCATCATTAAACATTATTTAAAAGAAAGGATAAAAATGAAAAATTCGATTCTTATTACATTATTATTCATTTCACTTGTAACATCAGCACAGATTAACTGGGTAACCGACTTTGATACAGCAAAGTCCAGGTGTAAGGAATCAGGTAAACTCATGGTAATCGATTTTTGGGCAGATTGGTGCCAACCCTGTAAAGTTATGGAGAAAGAACTTTGGAATAATCCTGATGTGCAGCTAAATGCCCAGAATTTTGTAGCCGTAAAAATTGATGTAACAAAAGATGGGAATACTGCTGAAATTTTTAACGTTCAGGGAATTCCAATGGTTGTAATTGCCATGGCCGATGGTAGCGTTTTATGGCAACAAGTTGGTTACAGGGATAAAGAAGTATTTGTACAAGCTCTAAATGCAGTTCCCAATGATGTATCTGAATTATACAACTGTTTTTACGACATTAATGCCTTGAGTAAAGACAGTAAATTTGCCTATGATATTGCCGTACAGTTTCAACGTCTCGCATTTAAAATTACTCATGATGAATTGAGAAGCGAATTAATAAACAGGGATAAGGAATTCTTTAAAAAATCTCAAAAATATAATACTGCACCTGACCTGGAACAAGACATTGAAATACATTTAATGTTAAATGATGTCTGCAACGGAAAACCCGAGAAAGCTCTAAAGAAATTCAATAAATCCGTTGGGAGTGCTGAAGAATGCACCAACAAAGAACTGGCACATTTTTTTCTTGCAAATTGCTATAAAACATTGGGAGATACAGAAAATTTCGACAAAGAATTCGCCATGATTTCCAATGAGGAATTTAAAAATCAATTAAAATAGCGCAAAACCTTTTCTGTGTAATATTCGTAACTTATTAATAACCAAAAATTAACACTCATGAAAAAGAATATCATCTTATTCTTGTCCTTGCTGGTGGTTATTAATGTATTTGGCCAATACCCGATTAATCAGCCGGAAAATAAAAACTATGGCTATTATTATTCAAAATATAAAACCCAGGCTGCAACCGGTAAAATTTTATGTGCGGGAGGAACAACTTTGGCAGTAGTTGGTGCAGTTGGAGTTATGCGTAATTTTGACCTTTGGGGTGGTAATTCAGTTAAAAACAGGAGGGCTGATGTTTACTCCTATATATTTTTAGTTGGAGCTGTTGCTGACATAGTAAGTATTCCTTTCTTTATATCCGCCGGTGCAAATAAAAGGAAGGCATCATTGACATTTAATTTTCAAAATGGTTATTTACTAAAAAGCAGCGCAACAGCATTTAACGCGCAGCCGGTACCTTCACTTACTCTTAGCGTTAAATTTTAATTACTTATTCAAAATCCAGAAATGTAAACCAAAATTCAACAACCGTGAAAAATCTCATTTCTTTATCAATCTTGTTAATTTCTATTAGTACTTTTTCGCAAGTTCTAACTGAAGAAACATTGGTTACTTCCATTACTCTAAAAAACAGCATTGATTCAATTGAGACCTCAAATGCTTTAACACAGGAAAAACACCCGGACTGGTTTGATATTTTGAAAACAAATTTTGGTAAAATAGAAAAATCCGTTACTGATACTGTATTGCTTGATTCAGCTTACACCTATCATTTTTATTCTCCGGACGATTCTGTCCTTGTTTTAAAACAATATGCAAATTACTATTTCGATGAAAATAAAATATTGCTTAGCCGGTTTATTTTGGATAGTTTATCAGGGGAATGGATACATATTAACGAGGATGCATACTATTATTATGATTGGGGGAATGATAGTCTTCTGATTTCCGACGTAAAGGATACAACAAACAACACGTGGGTTCATGACACAAGAACCGAGTATAATTTCGACTACAACGGCAATGAAACCTATTATGCATTTTACCGGTGGAACGATTCGTTAAATATTTGGATTGGAAGCAGTAAAACCGTGAGAAATTACGATGAAAAAAACAATCTACTTCTCCTGGAAATATTCAGTTGGGACAATGATTCCAATAAATGGGATATGATCTTAAAACATGAATATGCCTTTGATTCCCGGGGGAATAAAATTTTTGATGTGTTTTACGGAAGGGACTGGCAAACGAATTTATTGATACCAAAATATAAGTATGAATATGAATTTGACGAATACGGCAATAAAATTTTAGATGCCAGTTATAGTTGGGATAAGGAAAAGGGACAGTGGCGTGGGACATCAAAATCTGAGGTTATTTTTGACGAAAATGGAAACAGAATTTTATCCTGGTATTATACATGGGACTATGAAAATGGCCAGTGGAAATATCATCAAAAATCAATGAGGGTTTTCAGTGAAACAGAAAGCAGTTCGGAAATATATTTTTGGAATGATGAATTGTCACAATGGTATGGATACCGGAAAGAAGAACGAGAATTTAATTCACATGGTCAGGATTCGATAACAATTGATTATGAATGGAGTTTTTTAGATACGGTTTGGTATAAAAAATCAAAAACAGAATATATTTATTACAAACCCGATCTTTTTCCGTCAAAAATTATTTATGGATGGAACACGGAAATAAATGACTGGGAGCTGGATAAAAAGACAGAATTAGGATTTGATGATAATGACCAACTTATTTTAGAAGCAAATTATATTTGGAATGACAGTTTTAAAGCATGGGAAGGTGATTCCAAAACAGAAATATATTACAATAGTAATGGTGACCGGACGGAAACGGTTTATTATGATTTTGAAGAAAAACATTTACAAGCTGTAAATACTATGATTTTCAGTTTCGACTCGGACAGTTTGATTTCTTTAATTCCTACCGGAACAAATTCTGAACAAAACATTGTTCTGCAAAACTCCGATTATGTGGAGGGAACAGGTTCCATACTTTGGGAATATCATATCGGGGTATTATTGAAATGGGAAGAGGGATGCAAAATTGGGATAAAAAATGAGGCGAACCTCACTAATGATGAAGGTTTTTATTTTAACTCGAAAATTATAAGTCCTACAAATGCCAAATTTGTAGTATTGTTTAAAGAATCTGGTGGCGAGTTATGGATGGCTGAAAGCATGCACATTTTAGGCAACCCATTTCAATCATGGAAAAAATCTTTTTTAAATTTCGATGATTTGGAATTAGTTGAAAATGAATCTGAAGAAAACGGAATTTTGAATTTAAATAGCATTGATTCCGTGCAATTTCTTATTTACGATTTACTAGAAGAAAATATTTCGGGTGCATTAATTTTAGACAATTTGGGAACTTATCAGGTTAAAGATACTGCCTTTTGGAAAATTACTGCCAGGACTGAAAATATCTACGATGACCATGGCAGCCGTGTCTTTACCAATGTTTATGCTCTAGATTTTAATGCTGATACGTTAAAAGTCACTTCAAAAACAAAGTATGATATATCCTATGATGCTAACGGTAATCAGACGAGTTATGCAGAATTTCAGTGGAATTTTTATTTAAATACCTGGCAAGGACTATATTCTAAAACTGAAAGGACTTATGATGATTCCAGCAGGATAATTAGCGATGTCCGATATTTCTGGGACAATGAAAAAGAAGATTGGGTTGGCGACAGAAAAAGGGAAACCTCTTACGATGAAAATGGCAATAAAACGAGTGATGCCCTCATATATTGGAATGAGGCTGCAAACAAATGGATTCCGGATTATAAAGATGAATATTATTACGACAATGAAAACGAAAGAACGAAACGTGTTTATTACGACTGGAATAATTCATCTGAACAATGGGATGTTGAATATATAATGTTCTATACCAAATATAATTACCTGCTTGATGATAACAACAATTTGATTTTGTATGAATACGTTCAGTGGGATGAAAACCTCTTAAAATGGAGGGCTGTTGAGAAATACTATTTTTATTATTCAACCCATCAACTAAATCCAACAGGAATTTTAACGGAAACAAATGAAAAAACAGATGTCCGTGTTTATCCAAATCCCTTTAATGAAAAATTAGTTGTTGAAACTTATTCTAACGAAATGGAACTGGTCATTTTTGATATTTCAGGAAAAAAAATAATGACCTGCCGTTTAGATAAAGTTAGAAATGAAATAAACCTGGCTGAGTTTAAAAGTGGAATGTATATAATTCAGTTATACAACGGGAATAAGATTGTTTACAATCAAAAACTTATAAAACACTAATCAAGATTCAAAACATGAATACAACGATGAATATAATCATTTTAAATTTTAATACTTCACAATGAGAAATGTCGATGTTAATCGGGAATATAAAAGCAGTTGTTTAGCCGAAGTTGCTTTGCCAATTTGTATAGCAGGATACCAGGATAATAAATTGGTTGATGTTGAAGGGAACTCATATATTGATTTTACAAGCGGTTATGGAGTTGCAAACACAGGTTGGGATAGAAAAGAGTTAATTGAAATTGCCACTAATCAACTACAAAAACTAAATTATAGTCCGCCGTGGTTCCCGACAAAAGAGGCTGTTGAACTTGCAACACTTTTAAAAAAAATAACCGGCAATAACTTCGCAAAATGCGCAAGGGCAATAGGAGGGACGGAAGCAAATGAAATTATAAACAGGTCATCATATATTTATAATGAAAAACCGGCGACTTTGTCTTTGTACCATTCATATCATGGGGGATCAAAATTCGCAGTCAATTTAAGTGATAACAAAAACTTTCGGTTTCCTCCAACCTCTACCAAAAATAAATATTACAAAATTCCTCCACCTTATTGCTACAGGTGTCCGCTGAATAAAACCAAAGATACATGTGATGTTGAGTGTACATCGTTTATTGAAACATCCTTAAAAACACACCCTGATATAGGCATATTCTTTATTGAACCTGTGATTGGAAGTGGCGGAGTAATTGTTATTCCTGAAAAATACCTGAGACGAGCGAAAGAAATTTGTAATTCTCATAGTGTAACATATGCATTTGACGAAGTGATCACCGGATTTGGAAGACTGGGAGCAGTAACGGCAATGGAATTATATGACATTGTACCGGACGCAGTGGCATTTGCAAAAGGAATGGGTGCCGGAATAGTTCCCATTGGTGCGGCTTTACTCAATGAGAACTTATCTGAAGCATATTCAAAATATGAAGATGTCTCAGGCACTTTTGCCTGGACACCTTTAGCATGTGCCGTTTCAAAAGCAAATATTGATTTACTGCTAAAGGAAAAATTACCTGAAAAAGCCATGATAAAAGGAAAATATTTACTGGAACAGTTGAATTTAATGTTCCACAAATATCTGCCTGATAATACAGGAGAAATCAGAGGAGTAGGAATGCTTATCGGTATTGAACTTGTGTATAATCATACAGAGAAAAAACCATTTATCCGGTTAATACAAAGATTATCGTTGGGGTTAGTAAGGAACGGACTTATGATTTGTGAATCATGGAATTTTGAAATTATTTTAATATGTCCGCCACTGAATATCTCTTCGGGTCAAATTGAAACCGCATTAAAAATTATTGAGAATGAATTAAAAAAGCTGGCTCAGTAAAAATTTCAATATAATTAAAATGGTTGTTTAGGAGCTTTATTGTTGTGTCTTAATCATTGAATTTCAACAATTTTATTCATAACATACATGGAACATCTAAAAATCATGATCATGAAAAATCCAGTGATATTATTAGCGCTGACCATTATGTTTAGTTCTTGTACATCAATAGACAAATTGAGTAATGAAGCAATATATCACGCAGTTGCAGGACAAAATGAGAATGAAATTTACAACAGATTTGTGAGTTGCTGAGAACATAAATTTCCATAATTTTTTAATTTACTTTAAATCATTTCCACAGGCAAGAATTGATGTGTTTTTTGTGAATAGATGAATTAAAAGCAGACCTAATAAAATGAATATTATACCTCCTGATAACATCGAGTATTCGCGATATAAAAATCAGGTACGGAAGCAGCAAATAGGTAAAAAAGTTGTAACGAAAAAATTATCCGCAAATATCATCTTTCAAATTTTCCAGCAAACGAATAAAATCAACCCCTAAAACAAGAAATATTACCTGATCAGAAGTTTTATTGTATCCAAAGTAAAGCGTTGTGTATAATTTTTCCGTAACTTTTTATTTAAAAAGGACTGAAATTAATAACTAACATTTTTAAAATGAGAGTAAATTGGTGCTTTGTTCTAATAGTCTCTTTTTGTGGAACAATTTTGAAGGCCAATGCACAAGATGTAATCTTCAAAAAAAATGGCGAAGTAATTCAGGTTTTTAATCTTACTACAACAGGGAAAAGCCGATCGTATAACCTTCCGGGTGATGCAGAAGGAACTGTTCGGTTTATCAGTATAAATGCTATTGACAGTATTCTTTATGCCAACGGAACAAAAACTGATTTTCAACAAATTCTGCCCGAGCCAATAATTCAGGAAAAGGAAAAAGGACAGTTTAAACGGAATTCTTTGGGTTTAGATTTTGCTGCTATCACTTTTTACAAAAATATTAAATTGTCTTATAAATATTTGTTGGGAGATGGCACCCTTGGGCTCTATACTTCCTTTTCCAAAAACCTGAATCCCTTTAATCTGTGGACGGAGGAACAGTATGTCGCTGAAAATTATAGCAACTTAATGCGATACCTGCGCTGGAATGGCAGGGCAGGCGTTGATGCCTATATTTTTGATCCCGGGCCTTTCAGGATATCCGGCGGTGTGCACTGGGTTACCGGAAAATATACTACCCAAAAGTATCAAGATTTAGACCAGGAGCCATGGTATATTGTGACGAAAAATACCAATAATTCAATGAATGGCATTTTGTTTTCTTCAAAGTTTCTATGGCAACCCGTTGACTTTTTTCAATTTAATACAGGATTGGATATTCCGCTATATTCCAATCCAAAGTTTCGTTCAAGTTTTTTCGAAATTGAAGCATCATTTATTTTTTAAACCTGAATAAAATGAAAACCAAAAAGAAAAGATTTTTCAAAGCCTGGAAAAAACTTCCCAGTCTTTTGACCATCCAGAAATGGAATGTGACCCGGTATATTGCAGTATTTTTAGCTGCTGCTACGCTCAACCTCACCCAAGGGTGCTATTATTTTAAAGTGAATGCTAAAAGCAATCCTTCTGCTGAAACAATTTCCAGTCTTGAAAGTCAGGGTAAGAATTTTTATCTTCATTTTAATGAAAAGGTACTTCGATTAGCGAATGTTGAAATTCGGGATAGCACCTTGCTGGGAGAAATCGGGGAATTAGGTGATAACTATATCAATTATCAGGTCAAACCCGACAAGCCCAACCGGTATTATAAAAAATTAAGCAAGAGGCAGACTTATTTGCTCAACGAGGTACACATTTATACAAATGAATATGCTGATCTTGGAAATAAAATGGTTTCAATCCCTTTAAGTTCAGTAAGTAAAGTGGAGATTTACGACAAAGATACCGCAACCACAACAGGGTCATGGGTGTTGGGAGTTTTGGGTGCCGGTGCGATAGCATTTGTGATTCTGGTAATTCTCGTTTTGATTTTTAAGGAATCTTGTCCGTTTATCTATGCGTATGATGGTGATTCGTACCAATTTGCAGGTGAAATTTTCAGCGGTGCGATTCAGCCCGGCCTGGAAAGGCATGATTATTTGGCATTGTCCGATTTGAAACCTGTAGAAGGGCAGTATCTCATGAAAGTTACAAATGAAGTTAAGGAAATTCAGCACATTAACCTATTGGAGCTCGCCATGATTGATCATCCTGAAAATGTAAATGTTTTAATGGATAAATACGGGCAGGTGCAGACTTTTTCTGAACCTGTTCTTCCAGAAAAAGCAGAAGCTTTTGACGGTCAGGATGTTTTATTCCTGATTAATGAAAAAGATGAAAATGCCTTTATTTTTAATGACATATCCGTTTCAGATGAACATTTTGCCGGAGTCGTTTTCACTTTTATCAAACCCGAAAACGCCACTAATGGAAAATTAATGATTCGCGCTAAAAACTCAGTATGGGTAGAGCATGTGTTCTCCAGTTTTCACGATATGTTTGGCGGGAGGTATTATAAATTTAATAAAAGAGAAGAAAAAAAATCATCAGAAAAACTTCGTGAATTAATGTTCAATCAGGGATTTCCATTGGCGGTTTATCTGGAAAATGAGGGTGAATGGGAATTGCAGGATTTTTATGAAATTGCCGGTCCAATGGCCATGAAAAATGATATTCTGGCCATTGACCTGAAAGATGTGAAAAGCGATACCTTAAAAATTAAACTCGAAACGGGGTTGATGTTCTGGGAAATGGACTTTGCAGCCATGGATTTTACGGAAAATATTCCGCTGGAAGTAAAAACCGTAACGGCATTGGAAGCCATGGATGAAAATGGTTTTGATGTTGTTGATGCCATAAAAAATAATGACCTTCTGTATTATTCACAACCCGAAATTGGGAATGAAGCCACGCTTATTTTTCCCGTACCTGAGTTTACTGATGAAAACCGTACAGTTATTCTGCACAGCAAAGGGTATTACAAAATTATCAGAGAGCAGGAAGGCCGCGCTGACTGGAAAACATTAAAATCCTTCCGTGACCCGGGAAGAATGGCACAATATTCAAGAGAACTTTATGAGGAATTTATTTCTCTTTCACAGAAAATGAACTCCAATGAATAATCAACCATTGGATGGAATAAAACCCAGCACAATTATAAACGGAAACAAAGCAGCGTGGGTGAGCAAAAGAATATTTCTTAGCATTTTTCTGCATGCTTTAAAGACGAAAAATAATCCATTAGCCGTAATCAGGAACCTCAAAAGATTTGCTGAAAAGCGAACAAAAATTCAGGGGTATTCAAGAATTACCCGGTTTGTACAGAGTGGTCAAAAGTATCACTTTGCAGACCAGATTCCGGGTTTTCCTTCCGGTACATTCAACCGTTTTTTCGAGGCTGAATTGAAAAGAATAGAAGGCAACAGGGAGCGAAAAATAATGATGAATACCGTTATTTATTCTATAACCAGTCGATGTCCGTTGAATTGTACGCATTGTTTTGAGTGGGATAATCTCAGTTCTCAGGAACATTTAAAACCAGACCAACTGATCATAATATTGGAGAAATTGAAATTCCTGGGACTCACACATATTCAGTTTGGAGGAGGTGAACCACTGGCCAGGTTTGAGGATCTTTTGGTACTGATTAAAAAAGCAAAAACAAATATGGATTGCTGGTTGCTTACATCGGGATTTGGATTGACCCTGGAAAAAGCATTGGAGCTGAAAAAGGCAGGACTTACGGGAGCAAGTATCAGTTTAGATCATTGGGAAGAAACGGCGCACAATACTTTTCGCAACCATGGAAAATCCTTTTATTGGGTTAAAGAAGCAGTTCAAAACTGCCACCGGGCCGGAATTATTGTTTCTCTTGCTCTTTGTGCCACAAAAGAATTTACAACTCAGGAAGATATTCTGAAATATTATGAACTTGCCAAAAAATGGAATGTGGGGTTTATAAAAATTTTAGAAGCGAGGAAAGTTGGTCGTTTCACCGGAAAAGATGTTACACTGACTCCTGAACAAATAAAAATGCTTACAGATTTTTACTTGCAATCATATAACGATGATAGATTCAGAACCTGGCCTATTGTAATGTTTCCAGGCTTCGATCAAAGGCAAGTCGGGTGTTTGGGCGCTGGAAATCGTTACATGTACATCGACTCAAAAGGCGACATTCATGCATGTCCTTTTTGTCAAAATCCGGTAGGAAATGCGTTAGATGTTCCTTTAGAAGATGCTATCAAAAAACTCAGAAATAATGGATGTCAAAAATTTCCTTTGAGTTCTTTTTAACCACCTTAAATGAATGCGCAAAGTGGCAACGATTAAATATATTCTGAATATCAAAATCGTTCTCAGAAATTATAAGCCCAGATTCAAGATATAAAAAAATGGAAAGAACTTAAAAACGGGTGTTTGGCACTATTTTATTTGTTGGTATCCATAGTTTTATTCGTAACTTGTATGTTGAACCAAAAATCCAGGGTCATGAAAAATTCAATTTTCCTGCTAGTGCTGATCATCATGGTTGGTTCTTGTACATCAATAAACAGATTGAGTAATGAAGCTATATATCACGCAGTTGAAGGACAAAATGAGAATATTATTTACAACAGATTAGGAATGCCAACTGAAACACAACGAACTACTGATGGTGGAAAGAAACTGATTTATGCATTGCCCAGCAAAGGAATGGTAAATAATCCAAATAAATCAAGGCTTACTTTTAATTATTCAGGTGATATTGCCAACCGGGAACCTCATCTGAACTGGAAATATTCCACTATTAATACTGAAACCAATGACTCTAAATATAAAATTTACAATGTAGATAAATCTTTTTTAGAGTTAATTCTGAATAAAGATGGAAAATGTGTAAGATTCCAGCATGATTTGAATAAAGCTCAATTAGAGCAATTATATAAAAGTTTTAAGAAGTATATTCCTGAAGACCAGTGATTTAATTAACAACTTTTTGATTTTTATTCAAAAGATTATTTCAAAAATAAAAATAAATTAAAAATTTCTGCATATGAACAAGACACTTGGTATTACAGGCTATGCAATCCTTATAGCTAGTGCAGCATTTTTGGATATCCCTTTTCTAGGATTACTGGCAATGGTAACTTTTTTGGTTGGCATAATCCTGCTTTTAATTTTTTATTTGAAGTTAATTGACGGGAAAAACAGGTATAAATTTTTTTTCAGTTTCCTCACGATCTTTGGAGTTCTTGTCATGTGCGGTGTACTGGGATATTCAGCGGTTGAATTCAATGAATATTTGGTGGCTGCAGACAGAGGCCAACAATTAACATACTCTCCATTAGTTCGTATAATTCAAATTGTTGGAGTAATCCTTGTTGGTTCAATAAGTATTTTTGTAAGTGTGAAGTATTGCAGTAAATTAAATCGTGAATCATTCTATTTAGTGTGGCTTCCTACTCTTCTCATAATACCGGTTACAATTATTTTAATTAAAATATTGCAAATAATTGGAGCTCCGTTGAGTGCATGATATTATTATTGTGCTATACAATTTAAATAATTAGTAAGCGGGGTAACCCAGTCTAATCTTCCGAACCGTTTCTGTTGTCAACCCGTCATACCGGATAATATCGAGTGTTTCTACCTTTCCACGAATTTCAAAATTTTGTCCGTTTAATTCATCCGCCAGATTTTTACAATCTTCCGGTTTGGGCAAACTGGCTATTCCAATGTGCGGAACAAACGGAAGGTCAAGCCGGAGTTCCGGTTCCAGCGGGCCCCGGTAAAATGCATCGTGTAGTTTTATAATTTTGCTGAAGCCTTCATCAGGAATCAAAAACAGGTGGGCATGATCCATAAAATCCGCATCCCCCAACGTTGCGCACTGGATAACAAATTCAAAAGGTTCAAAATTTTCAGCCACTTTTTGAATGTGTTCGAAAAGCAATTCATAAGCGATTTTTTCGGTTGGAAAAACCAATGTGAAATGCGGATTTACCACATCATAAAACAACTTATCGTACTTTTCACGAACAGTTTGAATCCATTGAAAATCCTTTTCGGTTAAGGTTGGATAATTTACTACTGCCAGTGCCATCGTTTTTGAATTTAGGTTTACACTGAAATTCCTGTAAAAATTGAAAAATGTTAGCATTCAAAAATAACTTCTTCCGGCCAAAAAATTGAAATCTTTTGCAACAAATTTGCCATGTATCGTATCCATTTTTAGCGTAGCTTATATGTGAAAAATTTGAATGCTGAATTCAACCCTATTTTTTCTGGATTTTAGCTTTCAAAAAACTGGAAAACGGCAACTGGAAAATGTTCCGGTTGATGGGGCAACAATAATATTTACTGCTTTTGACTTGCAAATTTGAAAAAACCACTCAATACCCGCTTGTTATCATTTTGTCCTGTAACCAAAAAAATTAGTAAGATTTTAAGCTTGTTATGAATAATCATATTTGTTTTTATCGTAGTTTTAGTTCCTCAATAATCGTCAAAAATTTTTATTATGATCAAAAAAACCAAATTCAACTTAAAAGTATTCTACTTTTTTCTGGGAATAACAGTCTTGGTATTCTGTTTTGGTTGCCAACAGGAACTGCTTCAAACAGAAAATGTGGAAGAATCTGAACCACTAATGCTTAAAAGTGGCAGAATCACTAATTTTATGGTAATTACCAAATCGGAAACGCTTCCCAGGGGTTTGGAAGAAAAACTTGCAGATTACGGAACCGTAGTAAATTCAATTCCTGAAATTGGCATAGTAGTTCTTAAATCAGGTTCTCCAAACCTTGAAAAAGAACTGGCAAGTTTTCCGGAAATCACAGCCGTTGTCCCTGATTTAAAGACCCAATGGATTGAGCCGGAAAAATTTACAAAAGAAGCAAATCCGGCAAGCATTGGAAGTGATGAATCACTCTTTTTTTACCAGTGGGGAATGGATGCCATTGATGCCCCGGAAGCCTGGAATGCCGGATTTACAGGAAAAAAAGCAAGGGTTTTTGTTCTGGATGACGGGATAGATCCCACAATTTCTGATTTGTTTCCCAACGTAAATACCGAATTAAGCACTTCATTTGTTCCCGATGAAGAGTTTTATGTGCAAAATACCTCCGTATTTAGCCACGGGACTCATGTTGCCGGAATTATTGCCGCCGCTGATAACGGTTTTGGCGTAATAGGTGTAGCACCCGATGCTGAAATTGTTGCAGTTAAGGTCCTCTCTGAAAAAGATGGTTCCGGCGCATTTAGCTGGATTAATGATGGGATTGTTTATGCGGCCAACAATGGTGCCGATGTGATTAATATGAGCCTTGGAGCCCGGTTCAACAAAAACGGTTTTTATTACGATGAAGATGGCAACCTGGTAAAAATTCCGGCAGTTTATATTCAGAATTTAATCAGGGCGCAACAGCGAGCCATTAATTATGCCTGGAAAAAAGGTGCGGTAGTTGTAACATCAGCCGGAAATAGCGGGTTAAATGCCGATGGCAATGGTTCGGTAATAATCATCCCGGCTGAACTTCAAAACGTGGTTTCAGTTTCGGCCACGGCACCAAATTATTGGTACGGTGATTTTTTAAACGGTTTGGAGCCACTTTGGGATATTCCTGCAAGTTATACTGATTTTGGAAAATCACTGGTTGACATTGCAGCCCCCGGAGGTGATACTGATTACTATGAGGAATATTTTGGTTTTACCGACATGATAATCGGCACAGGACCAAACAATTCAATTTGGTTTTCTGCCGGAACCAGTTTTGCCTCGCCACATGTTGCCGGAGTTGCTGCATTAATTGTTTCCAAAAACAACGGCAATATTAAACCGCAATCGGTTGTGAGACAGCTTCTTAAAACTGCTGATCATGCTGACCGGAATGGAATGTCATCCTATCTGGGAAAAGGAAGGGTAAATGCTTACCGGGCGGTAACGGAATAAAATATGACATAAAAAAACTTCATTTTCAACCATATGAACTGAGGGCTGCACGAAGATTTCGTTTGCAGCCTTTTTTCTTTTGTCTGTAATTATTAATTCTACTTTAAGAGGTTTGTTAAAAGACTCATTTACAAAGTACTAAAGGATTGGGTAAAACATATTCTTCTTAATCTTTTAAATAATTACCCTATAAATATTTCCTGAATAAATATTTTGCAATCTATGTAAATCAACACCAGGTTTTGCAACAAAATTTAAACTTTTCGCAACAGACTTGCAATGCACTGCATTAATTTTTGTTGTAACTTATATCATTAAAAATTAACTTAAAAGTTAGCGCTATGAAAAAATTTACATCGCTTTTTTTCGGTTTGTTTCTGGCGCTCCAAATTAATGTGTTTGCAGAGCGTGGAAACATTGTAAGTTTTATCCCCGGACCAATTTTGACACCTGATTTGATAATGTCGGAACTGCAGTCGCAAATGGACGAAACGGCATTCGCATTAACCAATCTGTTCACCTACAAAAAATACCCTGTTCAGGCAGTAAAGATTTTTTATGAAACCATCGATGGCAAAGGTAAAACCACGGTTGCTTCGGGTGTGGTATTTTTACCGGCAGTACCAGAAGTTGCTGGTATGCCAGTGTTCTCTTACCTGCACGGTACCCTGACCAGTGATGCTGAAACACCTTCGGGCCTGGAAGGTTTGGAATCGGTTATTGGCTGGATAATGGCCATGGACGGATACATTTCTGTTTTGCCCGATTATCTTGGCTTGGGTGAGGAACCTCCCGGTATGGATCCTGGTTTATATTCCGGAATTCATCCATACCAACATGCTGAAACGGAGGCTTCGGCCAGTGTGGATATGTTAAAGGCTGCTATGCTTTTCTGCAATACAAATCAGTTAGTGAATGCAAAACCCAACGGCGACCTCTATTTGGCGGGTTATTCGCAGGGCGCCCACGCTGCGCTTGCCACGCAAAACGAATTGCAGGCTAACCCACTTCCCGAGCTGACTCTGCGGAAAACAGTTGCCGGAAGCGGTGCTTACAGTTTATCTTACATTCAGAAAAAATACCTGTTTGAACATCCGGCATATCCAAGTCCTTCCTTTCTGCCCTATTTGCTGCTCGGTTACCAGCAGGTTTACGGAAATTTGTATGGAAATCTGAGTCAGGTATTTGTATCACCTTACAATTCCGATATTCCGGGTTGGTTTGATGGTTCCCTAACGGTGGATGAAATTAACCTCAAATTGCCTGCATACTGGAAAACCATGTTTGTTCCGAAATACCTGTGGAATATCCAGTACGATTATTTTCATCCGGTAAATTATGCCTTGCGTAAAAACGATGTCATAAACTGGAAACCCAAAAGCGACCTGCACCTTTACTATTGCACCTGCGACGAACTGGTGGCCAATGAAAATTCTTTGCTGGCTTATCTTTCATTCATTTTAAAAGGGAGTAGTAAAGTATCGGTTTTACCGGTTGGCCCTTTTAAACATGCTGAATGTGCGCCATTTGTTTTACTTCTGGCAAAAATTCAGTTCGATTGTGCCTCGGGTGCCAATCCGTGCGGAATTGATTTGTTGAGTCTGCTGAAATCGGCTTCAGATGAAGACCTGCCTGAATTTACCAATGCAGTGCTAAATATTGACCAGTTTCCTTACCAGGAAGAAATTATGCAAAACAAGGAACTTCTTGCATATTTCAATGAAGTTGTTGAATTGGAAAATCTGCAAATTTACCCCAATCCTGCAAAGGATGTGGTTTTTATTGAACTGCCTGCAGCTTTGCCGGGAACTTCAAGAGTGAGCCTTTACGATTTGCAGGGAAGGCTGGTTTTGGATAAAATATGCAACGATAAAACGATACAATTGGATGTAAAACCGCTTCATGCCGGGATTTACAACATTGTGCTGAATGGTGAAACGACCTCAGTTGAAAAGTTAATCGTTTTTAAATAGGCAGAGTAATTGAATTTCACGCAAATTTTGCCTAAAAATAGAATGAGTTAACTGAAAAGTTTTTATAAAATCAATCATTAAAAAAAGTCATGCCCTCTCTTAGGGTGAGGGTATGACTCAACTTCTTGAATTATCTGTTCATCCAAAACCAAAAATCATGAATTCAAAAATCAACATCGAAAGTTTAAACTGGTGGTTTTGGTTTATCAGCCTGGTTTTTATAGTAGCCGCAATTGCAGGCTGGACACCCGGTTATTATCTGACCATGATTCTCAGTCTTTTAAATTTACTGAACTGTCTGTTAAAAGAGAAGAGCCTGATAGCATTTCCTTCACAAATCAGGTTCGTTTATTTTGCCGTTACCTTACTGAGCTTTTGGCCCGGAGGCCGGTTTTACGTTTACATTTTATTATTGGTTGGTACTTTTATGGTCACCTTCCTGGGAAAGTGCAGCATTGCGCTGGCACTGAAACAAATGCCATGGAACAAGAGAAGGGAAATGAGGCTCGATTAGAAGTTTTTTGTTTAAATTATTGCCGCGAATACAATTTTTGGCTGACATGTTGGATAGCCGGAAATCTTCATCAAACCGGGAAGTTTTACCTTGCCAGGCAGATGAAATTCACTCTTTGCAACATGAGTATAAATATTTGCAACCAGTAGCAAAAGAAAAAGTTTACTCCCTTATTTCCTTGTATTTCCTTTAGTTTCAAAAAAATCTGGTAGCTTTGTTTTTCGAAAAAAAAGCTGAAAAGATTTGAAAAAAAAGTTATTCATATTTTTGGTGTTGTTTGCAGTTTTGTTTTATGCCAACGCGCAGCAGGCCGATTCTGCCGATTTCCTTTGGGGAAACGGGTTTTACTACAATCTAAACGTGGGTGAAAGCATTACATTTAATCAGGTTGAAGTAAAACTTTTAAAAATTGAAAACCATTTCAACAAGGTGAAAATAGGGGAGGACACCCTTTGGCTGAAAGTGGCCCGTCGCACGGTGCCTGAGCAGTTGGGCGGAGTCCGGATTTTTGTGGCCGATAACAAAAAAGTAAAAGCTTTAAGTTCAGATTCTCCTGTTCATAGTCTGTTAACCAAAGATGCACTGATTTGCCTGAGCGATTCCCGTATTCCCCTCCTTGACCCTTCACAATACATTTTCCCGGTTAGTTTTAACGACGGATTTGTTTGGAGCGCCGATGAGGAAAGCTATATGTTTTCATTCTACAACACTGATGAAACCAGTAAACAACCTGTTTACAGCAATTTCGCCGGCATCGGATTCGATCTGCACAATGCCCGCGGAATGATGAAACACTGGCTTGTGGCGTTGGAAAACAGCCGGGTAGTTTGGGTGGAATCCAAAGGATTAGATGAAGCCGGCAACCAGGCTTGCGTTTTACTGGAAAGTGAGTCGCAGCCCGGAATATATTATTATTACAGTCGCCTTTATGCCAAAAACCTGGCCGTTAAAAAAGGGCAGAATCTGGTCCGTGGCGATGCCATTGGTACGGCATGGGGCGACAATACCTGGGGTCATTTTCAGTTTACCGTGGTTAAATCGCAAACCGAGCCAACACTTGAGGAATGCAGGCACTATGCCATTAACGGATTTCCCCAGGTATTCGGATTGTATTTTCAGCACAATGGATATGCAGCACGCTCGTTTTCGCGTGGACGGATTCAGTTTGGAAAACCTCGCCATGCAAACAACAACCAAAAAAACAGCATGGCTTTTGAACCCTATTCGGGAAAAGGCTGGCTGCTGGGGAAATGGAACGTAGCCGACAGGGTTGAATGGGTTTCCGGCAGAAACGATGGAAATGTCCGCCTGAAAAAAGTGTTGTTTGAAGGAACGCCCGCCCAATGTAAAAATCCAAAAAATTATTTTGAATATCAGATTACTGCTCCAAACGGAACATACCGTATTCGGGCAAAGGTGGGCGATCTGTTTTTGCCCTCCTGGCAGAAGCTGGAGTTTGAAGGAATTGCTTCACCTGCCAAATCGCTGGACGCTGGCGAAACTTACTGGACCGGCGAACGGGTGGTAAAAATAAACGACGGAACGCTGAATATCAGAATTTACATGGATGAAGAAGAAAACCGTGTGGCAGGTTTGAGCGAGATTGTTTTTCAGCGGGCCTATTAAATAGGGAAAAAGTTTCTACATTTATCAGGTTGAATCGAAAATTAAATCAGGAACTGAGCTATGAACAAAAAACTACTTAAAGGAATAATTGGTCTGGTTATTTTAATCATTATCGCTGGTGGAATCTGGTTTGTGTGGCCGAGGCTTCCAATCATTACGGCATTTGCTGCCAAAGGAATGTGCTCCAGTGTGTTTCTGGCCAATAAACAACCTAACAGAATAATTGCCGAAGACCTTTCCTTTTTCCCTATTAATCTGGCTTTAACACGAGTTGATTTTGAAGAAAAATCGGCAACCTCCACCGTTTTCGGACTGGCAAAACGCAAAGCAGTTTTCCGCGAAGGACTCGGAGCTGTTATTGTGTTGAAAACACCAAAAGAGGAATTAAAAAAATCCGGGTTTCGTATTCCTGAACCAGCCTATTCACAAGCTATACTGCCCTGGCCCAAAGGTGATATTATTGCCGATACGCTGCCTGCCGGAGTGAATGTGGCCCGGCTTCACGAATTGATTGACACCTGTTTTGATGCACCCGGCAGTGAGCCATTCAAAAAGACACTTGGAATTGCCATTGTTTACAATAACCAGATAATTGCTGAAAAATACCTGGATGGTTACGACCACAGTACCATGTTTCACGGTTGGTCGATGACCAAAAGTATTACCGGTGCCTGGGCTGGATTACTGGCTGACAAAGGGCAGTTGAGCCTTGAAGAACCGGTTGGAATTAAAGCATGGGAAAATGATGAACGGGGAAAGATTACCGTGAAAAATGTGTTGCAAATGAGCACCGGCCTCGACTGGTACGAAAATTATTTCACCATTTCCGATGCCACAGTGATGCTCATGCAAAGCGAAGACATGCTGGCTTCAGTTACTGATAATAAACTGGATTATCCTCCCGGAAAGCACTGGAATTATTCATCGGGTGATGCCAATTTGCTTTCGGGAATAATTCGAAACCGGATAAATAACGAATCAGTTTATCATACCATGTTGTATGAAAAATTATTGTATCCAATTGGCATGTTGAGCACAAAAGTGGAAACCGATGCCAACGGTTTGTTTGTGGCATCGTCATACAGTTACGGCACCACCCGCGACTGGGCCCGGTTTGGTTTGTTGTTTCTGAATGAGGGAGTTTTTGCCGGTGATACCATTCTTTCAAAAGAGTGGGTGGATTTTATGAAAACCCCGGTGGAACCTTCAAACGGAAAGTATGCCGGCACGTTTTGGCTGCAGGAGCCCGAAGAAGGGAACAAGCTAACTGAGGTTCCGGACGATATATTCTTTGCCGATGGTTTTTTGGGGCAGCGAATTTATATCATTCCATCCAAAAAGCTGGTTGCCGTTAGAATGGGCTACGGTATGGGCAACTTCAGCATGAACGATTTTTTACGCGAAGTGATTAAAACATTGCCTGAATAAATTCAATTTTATCTATCTCTCATCATAAAATTAAATGACTGGTTTTAGAACCAGACTTAATTTTCATTGTTTCACCATTTAAATATCATTTATGAAAGAATTTCTGAAAGGAAAAAGTATATCGCTTGTTTTTTTAGCTGCAGGAGCACTTGGAGGATTTTTGTACTGGAGATTTGTGGGTTGTGTAAGTGGTACCTGTCCCATACAGTCGGTTTGGTACTGGAGTACATTGTGGGGCGCTGCCGTGGGTTATCTGGTTGGAGATTTTATTAATGATTTTGTTCAAAAACGGAAAAATAAAGCTGAAGAAGGAAAATGAACCAGCGCTTTTTACATATTATCAATTCGTCGAAGCCGGTTTTGGTTGATTTTTATGCCGATTGGTGCGGGCCGTGCAAAGAGGTTCCTCCCATTTTAAAAAAGGTGAAAAAGGAGGTGAAAGGTGTTCGTATTGTAAAAGTCAATGTAGATAATAATCCGTTTATTGCCAGCCGGTTTAAAGTAAATCGCCTGCCCACCCTCATTGTTTTTATAGACGGAGAACCCATCTGGACTCACGAAGGTGTTTTTTGCCCCGAAAAATTAAAATCCGTGTTACGCAGCCGGATGGATGAAAATTAGGAATTTTCTGCAACCACCAGTTTCATTTTTTCCAAGCCAGTTTTTGCAACTTCCAAAGCATCTTTTTTCCAGTATTCCGAATTGAACAACTCCAGTGAAAGTACTTTTTTCCCTCCCGATTCCTTCAGGTAGCTGATAATTTGTTTGAATGGCGCCGCACCGTCGCCCGGATAAACGCGGTCAGAATCTTTCTGCTCTTCACGTGGAATTGAACTCACAAAATCATTAAAATGAAACATTTCGATGGAGCTTCCCGACATGAATTTCAAACTTTCGTAAGGACTTCCGCCCCGGAACATGTGATAAACATCAGGTAAAATGCAGGCTTTGGGATGGCTGGTTGCCGATGCCACAAACAGGGCCTGCGAAATATGATAAAGATTAGCAGACGAACCCCAGATTTCAAGTTGGGGCAAAACACCGGTCTGGTCGCCCAGTTCAAGAACTTTGCGGTAACGTTCGGCCACTTTAAAAAGATCGAGCAGTGGTGGACTGGTTGCTCCTGCAGGTGGGGCTGCAATTCGTTTGCACCCGATTTTCGCCAGCATTTCCATTTCGCGCTTTAACTGCTCCATGCCTGCTTTTCGCGTGTTCTCATCATCCACCGCCCATTGGGCAAAACCAATTGCATTTTCAATGGTCAGGCCCAAATCACCAGCATATTTTTTCAGATCTTTTAAACTGCCGCCTTCCTGAACATATTTTTCCAGATCGCGGACCCAGATTTCGATGCCGTTGTAACCCGCTTTGGCGGTTATTTCAAACTCTTTCAGAAACCCAACTTTTTGGCCTGAAATGGTGCTTGTGTTCAGGCAATATGAAAAATGACTTTCCGGCGCAAATGTATTTCCGGCAACATTTTTTCTGGTCAGAATTGTTGCTCCTGTAAGCAGTGCCAGTCCTTTTAAAGCTTCTCTTCTTGAAATCATAATTTTGTTTTTTCAAAAATAACATTCAGAAATTAAAGTTCAGGCAGATTTCTGATCAATTCTTTTGAAATATTATCTTTAACCATGAATAATGCAAAACTGAAAAAAATGAAACGAATTTTCTCCATTGTAATTTTACTGGTAGTTTCGATTCCCTTTAATCTTGTTTTTTCGCAGAACCAAAATGAATCGAATCTTTGCGTTGGTCATTATTATACCGAAGAACAGGCAAAAGAGGTAATCGAAAATCTGAAGTTGCAGTATCAAACAAAGGATGAGTGGCTTCAGCGTGCAGAAATCATCCGGCAGGGAATTTTAAAAGGCGCAGATCTTGTTCCTTTTCCCGAAAAAACACCACTAAAACCGAGCTATTCAGCAACCCGAAAATACGAAGGTTATTCTGTACAAAATGTGGCCATTGAAAGTTTGCCCGGCGTATTTGTAACGGGTAGTTTATATTTTCCTGAAAAACCAAATGGAAAGATTCCCGGAATTCTAAACACACATGGCCACTGGGCTAAACCGGAAGATTACGGACGTTTTCGGGAAGATGCCCAAAAACGTTGTACCGCGCTGGCCAAAATGGGCGCAGCGGTTTATTCTATCGATATGGTGGGTTACGGCGAAATGTCCGAATGGGGCTGGGAACACAAACATCCGCTGGCATTGAAACAGCAGTTGTGGAACAGCATCCGGGCGCTTGATTTTTTGCTGTCGCTGGAAAATGTTGACCCCGAGCGAATTGCCGTCACCGGAGCCTCGGGCGGCGCAACGCAGGCATTTTTGCTCACGGCAGTTGACGACCGCATTAAAGTTACAGTTCCGGTTGTGCAGGTTTCTGCCCATTTTTTTGGCGGGTGCGTTTGCGAAAGCGGAATGCCCATTCATAAAAGTGAACATCACCAAACCAATAACGTTGAAATAGCTGCATTGGCGGCACCGCGCCCTATGCTGATGGTTTCCGATGGCGCCGACTGGACTAAAAATACACCTGAAGTGGAATTTCCGCACATTCAATACATATACAAATTGATGGGAGTGGAGAACAAAGTGAAAAATGTGCATCTCCCGGAAGAAGGTCACGGCTATGAATTGCCCAAGCGCAAAGCGGTTTATCCGTTTCTGGCAGAACACCTGAAACTGAATTTAAAAACCATAACAGATAAAAACGGTGAAATTACGGAAGAGGGAATTGTAATTGAACCTTACGAAATGCTCAAGGTTTTTTCGGAAGCCAATCCTCGTCCGCACTACGCTATTTTGAAAAACGACGATTTGAAGTGGTAAAAAAACTGAAATTTCCTCTGTTCAAATAATTGAATTGCAGTCAGACCGATCGGGTTAATTCCTTCTAAAATACTAATTTTGCCTGCCATGAGTTTAAAAAACATAAAGTTGGTTGCAACCGATTTGGACGGTACATTTTTAAAAAACGACCGTTCAATTAGTTTTGAGAACCTGAAAGCCCTTCAACTTTTGGGTGAAAAGAAAATTTTGAGGGTAGTTGCCACCGGAAGAAACCTGCGAAAAGTGATGGAGGTTATACCAGTTGAAGTTCCGTTCGACTATATTGTTTATTCCTCCGGAGCAGGCATTTACAACTGGACAGATAAAAAACACATCTACCACAAAAACATCAATCGGGATACATCAAACTTGCTCATCGAATATTTCAGAAAAAAAGATTATAATTTTTATGCATTCGATGAGGCGCCGGAAAACCACCGGTTGTGGTTTCATAGAGGACAACAGGAGTGCGAGGAGTTTAACCTTTACTTTTCCTTTCATAATTCCTTCTCAGAACAGTTACCCACTAACAGTGAATTGAAAAATGGCCTGTGCCAGTTTATGCTCATTATTCCCGAAGATGAAGAAAAGTTTGCCAGCCTGAAAACCGAAATTGAAGCTCAGTCTGATGAAATCAGGGTAATTCGGTCATCGTCGCCGGTTACAAAAGGGTACATTTGGGTGGAGGTTTTTCAAAGCGATGTTTCCAAAGGGCACGGGGTTAGCCATCTTTGCAATTTACTTGGGGTGAATCAGCGTGAAACAATCGGCATTGGCAATGACTACAACGACCTTGATTTGTTGTATTTTACAGCTTTTTCGTTTTTAACTGAAAACGCGCCTCCTGAACTGAAAAATAAATTCACCCCCGTTCCTTCAAACGAAAACGATGCTTTTGCATACGCGGTAAAACCCCTGCTTCAGTAATTTGTTGTAATGATTGATATTTTAAAGATACTTATGGTGATAAAATCAAAAAACATGAGAAATATTTTTTTTGTAGTACTCCTTTTATGCACTTCACTTTTGAATGCGCAACAAAGTTTAAATATAAATGATCGGCTTCCGGTTGATCCAAAAATTTCCAAAGGCGTTTTGGAAAACGGAATGACTTATTATGTGCGCTCCAACAGCGAGCCGCAAAACCGGGCCGAACTAATGCTGGTTGTTAAGGCCGGAGCTATTGATGAAGACGACGACCAGAAAGGACTGGCACACTTTGCCGAGCACATGGCTTTTAACGGAACAGAAAATTTTCCCAAAAATGAACTGATAAAATATTTTGAATCGATTGGAATGGAATTCGGGCCCGAAATTAATGCCTACACCAGTTTCGATGAAACGGTGTATATGCTGAAAGTGCCACTTGATTCTGCACTCTATTTAGAAAAAGGGTTGCAAGTTTTGTACGACTGGGCCAGCCAGATTACCGATTCGGATGAAGAAATTGAAAAAGAACGTGGAATAATTCTGGAGGAAATGCGCGGAGGCCGGAATGCTAATTTCCGGATGCAGCAAAAATGGCTGCCGGTTTTCCTGCATAATTCAAAATATGCTGAACACGACATTATTGGGGAAAAGGATATAATTGAAAATGCCCCACCTGAAAATTTACGCCGTTTTCGCAACGACTGGTATCGCCCCGACTTGATGGCCGTTATTGTTGTGGGTGATTTCGACCAGGAAGAAATGGTGGCAAAAGTAAAGCAGAAATTTGCTGAAATTCCGACGCCCGAAAATCCCAGAACAAAAGAATATTATGATATTCCGCCACATGAAGAAACTTTGGTGAGTATTGTTACCGATAAGGAAGCACAATACCCGATAGCCTTTGTTTTTTATAAACATCCGCTGGAAAAGGCGAAAACACTGGGCGAGTACAGAGAATCCATTCTCCATGGTTTGTACAATGCCATGATAAATAACCGGTTGGCAGAAAAAACACAACTGGCTGAGCCTCCTTTTATTGTGGGGCAATCGGCATTTTCTTCCATGTTTGGACCAATCAGTGTTTACCAGTCGGTAGCCGTTTGTCACAACGGAAAAATTGAAGAAGGACTGAAAGCTGTTTTGCTGGAAAACGAACGGGTAAAAAAATTCGGATTCACTGATACCGAGCTGGAAAGACAAAAAAAATCACTTTTAAATACTATTGAAAAAGCCTACAACGAGCGTGAGCAGCAAAAATCGATAAGTTATGCACAGGAATACATGCGTAACTTTTTAATGACCGAAGAACCCATTCCCGGAATTGAAAATGAATATGAATATTACCAGACTTTTTTGCCCCAAATATCATTGGATGATGTGAATGCACTTGCTGAAAAGTGGATTACGGATGAAAACCGTGTAGTGGTTGTAAATGCTCCGGAAATTGAAGGAATGAAAGTACCGGATAAGGAGGAGATTTTTACATTACTTGAAGAAGTGGAGCAAACTGAAGTTGAACCTTACGACGATGCAGTTGCCGATGTGCCTTTGATTTCAGATGAACCCTGGCCCGGTAAAGTTCTTAATGAGAAAAAACTGGAAAAAGTGGATGCAATAGAATGGATTCTGGAAAACGGAGCTACTGTGGTAATTAAACCAACTGAATTCAAAGAGGATGAAATTCTTTTTAACGCATGGAGTCCAGGCGGTACATGGCTTTATGAAAAAGAAGACGGTGTTTCAGCCGATTTTGCATCTGCTATAATGGGAATGAGTGGAATTGCAGGGTTCGATAAAATTACGCTCGATAAAATGTTGTCGGAAAAAGTTTTCAGTTTGTCGCCCTATGTTAGTCAAATAAGGGAAGGTTTTAACGGAAATGCTGCCGTAAAAGATATTGAATCGCTGTTACAAATGGTTTACCTCTATTTTACACAACCAAGGTTCGATGAAACCAGTTTCCAGGCCTACATGTCACGCATGCAGGGAATTCTTCAAAATCGTTCGGCATCACCCGAGGCAGTTTTTCAGGATTCATTAAGTATTGTTCTGGCCAATTACCACGAACGTGCAAGGCCAATGTCTGCCGAATTACTTTCGGAAGCGGACTTTAACCGCATCCGTCAAATTGGTGAAGAACGATTTCGCAATGCAGCCGATTTTAAATTCTTTTTTGTAGGAAAAATTGATACAGCAGAATTGAAACCCCTTATTGAAAAATATATCGGTAGTATTCCTTATCTCGATGAAACCGAAAACTGGCGGAATCTGGAAATCGATCCACCTGCAGGAGTGGTCGAAAAAACGGTTAGAAAAGGTCAGGAGGACAAAAGTATTCAGTACATCGTTTTTCATGGTGCTTTAAATTATTCTTCCGAAAATGCCATTGAACTTGATGCTATGAGTCGAATTTTGGATACCCGTTTGATGGAAGAAATTCGTGAGGAAAGGAGTAGCGTTTATTCTATTGGCGCACGTTCGTCTTCATCAAAATATCCCGATGAAGAATATACGATTAACATCTCCTACGGTACCGATCCTGAAAAAGTGGATGAACTGAAACTGGCCATTTTTGATGAGATTAATTATTTTGTGCAAAATGGCCCAAGTGAGGAAGAATTGGCTAAAGCCAAAGAAAAAATGTTGCGCGAACGTGAGGTTTCCCTGCGCGAAAACAGGTTCTGGCTGAACATTCTCAGCAATACTTATTTTTTTAAAGATGGTGACTTTTCAGAGTTTGGCTCGTATGAAAACATGGTTAAAAGCCTTTCCGTTGAATCAGTTCAAAAAGCATTCGGAAAATATTTCGATTTCAAAAATTATGTAAGCGTTTCACTCATGCCGGCGGAATAATATTTTGCACCATGCTTTAGCCTGGTGGTTATTTTTATTTGCTTTTTTTTCTGGCTTTAGCGTTTAATTATCTTTTTATAAGGATTTGTACTTGTTAATAATTTGTTGAATGTCTTCTTTCAATTTTGGCAGATCCTCCTGAATGATTTGCCAGACAACATCAACATTTATTCCGGAATCCATATATTTTTTGCCATTCAATATGTTGATTATTAAAAGTAAGGTCATCAGATAGTTTTCCAACATTTTCTCCAGGAACAATAAAATTCATCATGGCAGCATCAAAATCGCGTTGACTGTTATAAAAATCCTCTGCAGAATTGTAGTCCCTGGTGTATAGAAATATTTTATTAATCGTTTCGAGGATTGAAAGAAGAAGGTAATAATCTTTGCTAAGCATAAATTGCTTCGTTTAAAATTAGTGGTTTAAAAATTGGATTAATCCATTTTTTTGCACAAATATCTACTTCTTTGTTAAAATGATCTTTCAGATATTCTTTTAACCCCTTTTCTACTGAATATAAATCGGGAGTATCAGGTTCAAACACAACAAGAAAGTCAATATCACTATTTTCATTTTGCTCATTACGGGCAAAAGAACCAAAAAGACCAATTTCTGTAACAGAAAATTTTTCTTTTAAGGTTAATTTGTTTTTTCTTAAAAAGGTCAATATTTCATCAGATGCCAACATAGAATATTTTTTAATAACTAAACAAAGTTAATGAAAGTTTACAATCGGCACAACGCTTTTTTCTTACTGAAAAATGTAATTTAGCCCCGTCAAAATTGAGATATGAAGAACTTTACGCCGCTTTTAATCGCCATCAGGGTAATTGTCTATTCATTTTTTGTTTTCGGAATAGCAGAACTTATTCGTTTCGACGCCATGTTTCCACTGGAAGATGCCTTGTTTGGCGAAATCAGCCGTACAGAAATTTCACAGGAATTTATATTGCTTGTTCTGGTTATTTTTTACCTGCTTCTTGGAAGACGGTACAAGCCGGTTCAGCCCGTTTCCAATCTGGTTGCGATGTTTTTGTTGATTGGATTTATACGCGAGTTAAATTTTATTATCGAATGGTGGTTGTGGCCCGCATTGCTGGTATTGTTCACTGCGTTTTGGCTGGTTTGGCGCGATTTTAAAAAGCTGAAAAACGCCACGCAGGAGTTTTTTGCACAGCCCGCTTCGGTTTGGTTTTTTGCCGGAATTCTTATGACGTATGTTTTCAGCAGGTTGATGGGCCGTTCCAAATTCTGGCTCGAACTATACGATGAAAGTATTTACCGGATGGCCAAAGCAGCTACTGAAGAAGGACTGGAGCTGATGGGAGATTTGCTGATGCTCATTTCAGCCATCGAATTTGCCCTGGTTTTCTGGAACAAAAAACGAAAAACGGATTGATGAAAGTTTGCGGTTTTACATTCATTCGAAATGCAGAAAAGTTCGATTTCCCCATTGTTGAAGCGATAACTTCAGTTTTGCCCGTTTGTGACCATTTTGTAGTGGCCGTTGGAAATTCGGATGACAACACACGCGAAATCATAAAAAAAATCAGCCCGGAAAAAATTACGATTATTGATACGGTTTGGGATGAAAACCTGCAGGAAGGCGGTGCAGTTTACGCTTCCGAAACCGATAAGGCTTTTGATGCCGTTCCACCCGAATACGACTGGTGCTTTTATATTCAGGGCGACGAAGTAGTGCACGAAAAATACCTGCCTGCCATTCAGAAAGCCATGCATGAAAATCTTGAAAAAAATGATGTGGAAGGCCTGCTGTTCCGATACAAACATTTTTACGGAACATTTGATTATGTGGCGGTTTCACGCAAATGGTACCGCAATGAAATTCGCATTATCCGCAACGACAAATCCATTCGTTCCTACCGAGATGCGCAAGGGTTTCGGAAAAACGGTAGAAAACTGAACGTGGTTCCTGTGGATGCAGAAATTTATCACTACGGCTGGGTGCGGCACCCGCGTTTTATGCAGGAAAAGATTGACGAGGTACGGAAATTTTACGACGGTATTTTAGCAGCCGAAGCACGCCAAAAGGTTGGAGAACAGGAATTCAATTACAGTGGCAAATACGATATGCTGGCGAAATTTGAAGGCACGCATCCATCGGTAATGAAAAATCGTATTCAACGCCTCAACTGGCAGGTAGATGTGGATTTAAGCAAAATCAGAATGAAGCCCAAATACCGGGTGCTGCATTTCATCGAAAAAACTTTCGGGGTGCGGTTGTTTGAATACCGGAACTATAAGGTTATAAGGAAAAATGATTCATCGTTTCACAATTTTACTTGTCACCATTTTATCTTTCCCTGAAAACCGAACCAAATATATTCCCGGCTGAAGTGCTGAAACATCCATGCTTTTTTCCGTTTCCCTGATTGATTTTTCGATTACCGGTTTCCCCTGAATATTAAAAATTGTAACTTTTTCAAAATCATTGTTATGTGAAAAGAACAACCGGTCGTGAACCGGATTCGGAAAAATATTCAGGTTTTGTTTTTCATTTTCTGAAATTCCTGTGGGCGGCTGAAAGGTAACCTCTTCAATTTTTATATCGGTAACGGAAATGTTTATGCCGGAGTTTCCCATATCGAAAACCATTCGGGCGCTGTTATCGGTTGCATTTGCATCGAAAATAAACGTGTAAACGGCAAAAGTGTCGGCCAGGGTTACCCCGTTGTAACCGCTGTAGGCTGACCATGGATCCCGCGACATTCCGATGTATGTGGTCATACTTCGGGAAGCTTCGGCTTTGGCTTTAAACGAAAACCGGTACTTTTTGCCTGCCTGAAGCGAAATATTTCCTTTTTGAAGTTGCACATGCCAGCCGGCAGTTCCGGGATTATTTATGCTAATATTCAAAGTATTATCCGCTCTTGTTAATTGCGCCGAAGCACCTTGTTGGGCGTTTAAACTCCAGCCGTCGTTGCCGGTTTGAAAATTGGAAGTATAAGCCGGTGTACCCACGTAGCGGCCCGGTTCCGGCATTTCGTTGTGCAGCAGAGCATCCACAAGTTCGGTGTAAAACGTTTTGTTGGAAGGATTGTAAATTCCAAATCCGGCGCTGAATTCCCAGTAAGCCCAGCTCCAACCCAGTTCTTCAAGGTAGCGCGATAAAAAGGTGGTCCAGCGGGCCCGTGATTTCATGCCGGCTTTGCTGTAAGCACCAAATTCGCCAATATGAACCGGAACTTTGTGCTGATTTTCATAAGCCTTTAACGGGGCAAATTCCTGTCGCATTACATCGCGTTCGGTTTCAGTGTCGAGCCACTCGGTTCCCAGCCAGTCCTGCGATTGTTCGCCCGACCATTCTGCGCCCTGGTGGGTAAACTGGAACGGATTGTAGTAATGTACAGTAAGAATAATGTTTTCATCATCGGTAAGTTCAAGGTAGGGTAGCCCGCCCAGTCCGCCGTATTCCGGTGTGCCAATCAATACAATTCGTTCAGGATTATCAATTCTTATGCTATCAAGCACCTCCGGGTAAAATTCATTCCATTTTTCCGGTGTTAAATTTCCGTGAGGTTCGTTCATCAGTTCAAACAGCAAGCTGTCCGGATAATCTTTAAAAAATGCTGAGATTTGTTTCCACTGGGCGATAAACCGCTCTTTTTGGGTATCCGGATTTTCATACAACGCCTCGTGGTGGTGCATGTTGATTATGGCATACAATCCGCTACTGAGCGCCGAATCAACCACCTGTTTAATGCGGTTCAAAAAGGTGGAATAAACGGTATAAGGAGGAGTTGCCAGACTTCGGTCGGTGGGTTCCCAGCGAATGGGAATGCGCACATGATTAAATCCCAATTCAGCAATTATGCCGGCATATTCCGGCTTCCATTGGTTGCCCCAGGCCGTTTCCGAAGGCGCTTCAAACATGTTCCCGTAATTGATTCCCCGCCCCAGTTTTTCGTTGATTTCAAAGGCTTTTTCACGGTTTTGGGCTGTTAAACTTATAGCGAAAGCGATTAACAGACTGGTAAATATGGTTTTCATGCTGAATTATTTTACCGTTCTTATAAGGTTGAAAATTATTTTGCTGGTTCAGGCATTTTATTGTGCAGCAAAGCGTCCACCAATTCTTGTTTAAAAGTATTAGACTCCGGATTATAAATGCCAAATCCGGCGCTGAATTCCCAGTATGCCCAGCTCCAGCCCAATTCCTCAAAATAACGGGTTAAAAAAGTGGTCCATTTTATACGGGATTCCATGTCGGCCTTTTCGTAAGCACCGAATTCGCCAATATGAACCGGAATGTTTTTTTCTTTCTCCAGAGCAATTAACGGTGCAAAGTCTTTTTGCACTGCTTCGCGCTCTTCTTCCGTGTCGTCCCATGTTGTTCCCAGCCACTCTTTTGAGCCTTCGCCCGACCAGCTTGCGCCCTGATGCGTAAAATGGAAGGGGTTGTAATAATGAATGGTAAGAATAATATTGGGATCGTCGGGAATTTTCAAATGAGGCAAACCACCCAGGCCTCCCCAGTTGGCAGTACCGATCATAACAATCCGCTCCGGATTTTTCTTTCGGATAACTTTCAGCGCTTCCGGTATAAATTCATTCCAAATTTCAGCAGTCAGGTTATCATGCGGTTCATTGAGAATTTCAAAAACCAGGGTTTCGGGATAATCTTTAAAAAAACCGGAAATCTGTTCCCATTGTTTTAGAAATCGTTCTTTTTGTCCTTCCGGGTCATTATAAAGCGCATCGTGGTGGTGCATATTCAAAACAACGTGCAATCCGTTATTTAAGGAAGAATCCACAACTTGTTTTATACGGTTAAAAAAGGAAGGATAAATGGTGTACGGTTGTTTTTCGAGGCTGCGATTTGCCGGTTCCCAGCGCACGGGAATGCGCACATGATTAAATCCCAAATCAGCAATAATTTTGGCATATTCCGGTTGCCAGTGGTTTCCCCATGCTCCCTCTGAAGGCGATTCAAACATATTCCCGTAATTGATTCCATGGCCCAGCTTTTCGTTTATTTCAAAAGCTTTTTCGCGGTTTTGGGCTGTTAATCCCAAGGTAACAGCAAGGAGTAAAATTGCAATCAGGTTTTTCATTTCAATTGGTTTTAGATATTACAAAAGCGTAATTGTTTGAAGTACAAATAAAGCAAAAAATCTCCTAATATAAATTGAAGATCGAAATAACCTGGTTCTCTTTCATTTCGAAAAACCCATCGTTGTGAATAAAAAATGTGATTACAACTTAAGTGGTTAAGGCGTTGATTTATAAATAAAAAATACGTAATTTTATTTACAGCAAAAACAACTGACTTTAAAAATTACCCGGTGGAGAATGACTTTATCCATAGAATGACGGAAACAGTTGATGCCAATCTGCACAACGAGCATTTCGGCCCCGAGGAGTTGGCTGCCCAAATGGGGATGAGCCATTCTGCGCTCCACCGGAAAGTGAAAAACGTTTGCAACAAAACCATCAGCCGGTTTATTCGGGAAAGGCGTCTGGAAAAATCGAAGGAACTTCTTCAGAATGAAAATTATTCAGTGTCGGAAATTGCTTACAAAGTAGGTTTTGGAAGTGCTACCTATTTCAATAAATGTTTTCATGAATATTTTGGTGTAGCACCAGGTGAGTTTAAAAAAGGTGAAGAAGCAAAATCAGGCGAAATCCCAATGTCAAATAAGAAAATCTCCAAAGTACTTTTTTTTATTGGTGGTTCGGTTTTAATTCTGGTATTTGCTTATTTGTATCTGAATGGAACATTTTCAACGCTAAAAAATGAATCTCCGGTGGAGAAATCCATTGCTGTGCGCCCATTTAATTATTTGGCTGCGAACACTGATAAAAGTTATCTCGCTAACGCCATGATGATGGAAATAATAAATCAACTTTCGCAAATTAAAGGGTTAAGGGTAATGTCATCAACGTCCGTACTTCCGTATTTAAATCAGACAGATAAAGTTATTGGAAAAAAAATAAACTGTTCTTTTATACTTAATGGGAATTTATATGTTGAAGATGGTAAAATGAATCTGATTCTCACCCTGGTTGATGCTGATAATGAAAATGTTATTAAATCATTTAATTACAAAAATGAATTAAACAATATCATTGAATTGCCAGGGATTATTGCTCAGTCAGTTGCCCGGGAGCTTAATGCTGAACTGACGGAACAGGAAAAGCTGCGAGTGGGGAAAATCCCCAGTCTGAATCTGACTGCCTATGATTTCTACAGCCGTGGAAATGAAGAATTTATAAACTTTCAGATTTATAACGATAAAGAATATATTGAAGCTGCAAGCAATTATTTTAAAAAAGCCATTGCAGTTGATTCACTTTTCGCTAAAGCTTATGTAGGGCTTGCTTCTGTTTACTGGGAAAATTATTATTGGAAAAATTATTTTGAAGCGTATTTTATCGATTCTGTAAAAATTATTCTGGAGAAAGCAATCTCAATAGATAACCAGATAAATGAAGCACATACATTATTGGGTTACTATTACCTTTTTTACGATGATGGAAAAAATGCACAAAAAGAATTCGAGATGGCACTGCAACTCAATCCAAATGACTGGAAAGCATATCTGGGTTTGGGAGACTTATACCGTTTAAGCGATCTTGTTTTATCGGTTAAAAATTATCATGAGGCCACTCGTTTAAACAGAGGTAAAGAATATTCAATCATCCTTAGAAAGTTGATTGGTGTCTTTTCAAGTGCCGGAATGGTGGATTATGCAAAAAAATTAATGAACCAAAAGTTGATGCTTGACAATGATTCTGTTTCTTATTATGTATATCTAACTTCTAATTTGTTTTACTCAGGTGATTTTGATAAATCGATATATTATGCACTAAAAGGAATTTCAATCGATCCTGAAAATGAGACACTTTTAATCTTTTTAGGTTGCTCCTATAGTTTTATGGAGGAATATGAAAAGTCGCTGGAATATTTTGAATTAGCCCTTAGAGATGGACTTGGAATTATGTTGTTAAACACAAGCCACAGAATTGGATATTCATACTGGAAAGCAGGTCAGAAAGAAATGGGCCTTGAATTTATGTACGTACAACAAAAATACAGCAAAGAGTCAGCTCAAAAAAACAGGCCTTACGCAATTAACAGAGCAAGTTTTTACGATGAGGCTGCCTTGCATGCTTTTTTTGGTGAAAAAGAAAAAGCGCTGGAAAATCTTGAAAAATTTTGTGAAGCTGAGGTTATTACATTTGCTATTTCACAATTAATTAAAATGGATCCTTTATTTAATTCCATTCGGGAAGATTCAGAATTCAAAAAAATTGAGGCAGAAATTATAAACAAATACCTCAAAGAACACGAGCGCGTAAAAAAATGGCTCGATGAACAGAACATTTTATAAGGTTTAAAAAAATTGTCTATGGAAAGCAAGTTTATTCAGGAGTTAACGGAAACAGTTGATGCCAACCTGCACAACGAGCATTTCGGCCCTGAAGAGTTGGCTGCCAAAATGGGAATGAGTCATTCTGCCTTGCACCGAAAAATAAAATCCAAATACAACAAAACCATTAGTTTGTTTATTCGCGAAAGGCGCCTGGAAAAATCGAAAGAACTTCTGCTGAATGAAAATTTGTCGGTTTCGGAAATTGCTTACAAAGTAGGTTTTGGAAGTGCTACTTATTTTAATAAGTGTTTTCATGAGTTTTTAGGAGTTTCTCCCGGAGAATACAGAAAAAAACCTGAAAATAATCCGGATCCAGACTCAGAAGATTCTAATGCGAAGGAACTCCACAAAAAAAGGTTTCCGGTTTATGCCTACTTCGTTCCATTTGTCATTATTGCTTTTATTGCCCTGGTTATTTTTAAAGGCAACTGGTTTAAGAAAGAAATTCCACTCGAAAAATCGGTTGCAGTATTACCGGTTGAGTATCTTGGCCATCCTGAATTCAGCTACCAGGGAAGAGGCGCCCGGGCCGACATCATAAATCATCTTTCCAGGATACACGACCTGGTGGTATTTGAAACAGATTCTGTTTTTAACCAGCAGAGTTTTATGCGTAATATATCAGCAGGCTATTATTTAAAGCTGACATATCTGAATGAAGCTCAAGACATATTGATTTATGCTTGTCTGATGAGAGGAGATAACAGGCAGATTATCTGGAACGAAAGGTTTCACCGGGAAAAAGAAGAAATATTTAAAATTTACAGTGAAGTTGCTGATGCAATTGCTGATAAAACAGGTGCAACAATAACTCCACGGGAAAGGTACCTGATTGAACAATTTTCAACTCTAAACCTGACTGCTTATGATTATTATATGCAGGCAAGAGATTTGGTATGGAATTATGAAATTACAGGAGATACGCTTCTTTTTCATAAAGCACGAAATTTATTGCGAAATGCAATACAGCTTGATTCTTGTTGTGCTCCGGCATACGTTGGAATATCAAGTCTTTATATGAATTATAACTGGTGGAGAAAGTTTTTTGCTGATGATCCAATGGATTCAGCCCTTTTTTATGCCAATAAAGCTATTTACCACGATAAAACTTTAGCCGAAGCATACCGTTGCCGCGGAGATGTTTATGCGTACCAGAATCATCTGGAGGAGGCAAGAAATGATTTTAACAAGGCAATTGAATTAAATCCCAGCGATTGGATGGCTTATTTCAGAAGGGGCCAGTCTGAAAGATATGACTGGCTTCTGCAATTGAAGGATTTCCATAAAGCATTAAGTCTTTGTAACTCGAAAGAAAAGATAAATATTATCAGGAATATTGGTATTGTTTATATGAGAATTGGTTTTTATGAAATAGCTGAGTTTTATTATAAAAAAGTTATTGACCTGGATAAAGATAGTTTAAGTTATGTATTTTTTAAGGCGTCAAAGGCTTTTTCCATGCAGCAATGGGATGATAAACTTGAGCAGGATCTGTTGAAGATTTATTTATCAGACAGTAACAGCACTTCTGTTTTAGAGCATCTGGCCTATTGTAAACAGGCTTCAGGAGATTATGAAAAAGCTTTATATTATTTTCTACGCATAAAGAAAATCCTTGGAAATCGGGAGGGATTAATGCACCATATTACGCATAGGCTAGGATATCTTTACTGGATGACTGGTGATTACAAGATGGCCAATCAGTGTTTTGATCTGCAGATAAAATATACCACTGATGTACTTAAAGAACAGCGGCCATGGTGGAAGGTAAGGTATTATGATCTTGCTACTGTTTATGCTTTCCGGAATGAAAGGGACTCTGCTTACAAGTACCTGCATGAATTTAATTCAGCGGAATATAGCATGGCTGAATATTTCGGGAATTTTATAAAAGTAGATCCTCTTTTTGAAAACATCCGGTATGAAGCTGAATTTCAGAAGATAGTTGCTGAAGTAGAATATAAAAATCTGGTTTTAAAGGAGCAGGTAAAGCAATGGCTTGTTGAAAATAAATTGTATGAATTTTAGCTGGGTGGATTGTTAAATACCTAATTAGTTGTTTATGAATAATTTATTCATTGATGAAATAAATGAAATTATTCTTGCGAATCTGTCCGATGAAAATTTTGGCCCGGAACAGTTGGCTGCCAAAATGGGAATGAGCTATTCCTCCCTCCACCGGCGGATAAGAGAAAACCTGCAAAAAAACATCAGCCAGTTCATCCGCGAAAAACGGCTGGAAAAAGCAAAAGAAATCCTTCTGAATGAAAATTTATCAGTTTCTGAAATTGCATACAAAGTGGGTTTTAGCAGCCCAACCTATTTCAATAAGTGTTTTCATGAATATTTTGGCATTTCGCCAGGTGAGTATAAAAAAAGTGAAAAAATAAAAACCAGTGAAGCACAACCAGCAAAAGGGAAAATTCCCAAAATACTCTTTTTTGCAGGTGCTTTGATTGTAGTTTTTGCACTCGTTTACTTTTTTTTAACCGGACGGATTTCCGGTATTAACAGTGATGTTCCGGTTGAAAAATCCATAGCCGTTCTCCCCGTAAAATATATTGGTCCTCCGGCTTATCAATATCAGGCAGAAGGTTGCATGGAAGAGATACTGGACAAATTAATGAAACTGGAAGATTTGCGTGTTATTTCACGCACCTCTGTGGAAAAATACCGCGAAACTTCCCAATCAATTAAAGATATTGGGAAGGAACTGAAAGTTTCTGCATTGCTGGAATCTACTTTTCAGAAAACAGAAGAAGGCCCTATTCTTTTTTTAAAACTCTATCATGCAGAAAATGAAGAACTGATTTGGCAGAGAAAATTTCAGGAGAACCCGGAAAATGCTTCTGTTTTTCAAAATGAAGCGGCGCAACTGGTGGCGAATGAACTGCACGTCCGCTTGTCTCCAACAGAAAAACAGTTGCTGGAGAAAGTAAATGAAACCAATGTGGAGGCGCATGATTTTTTCCGGCAGGGAAGAAATCAGTTTTTTATGTATCAACTGGACAACAGCCGCAGGGAAGTATTAGACAAAGCGGCAATTTTTTTCGAAAAAGCGCTGACTGCTGATTCAACACATGCTCCCTCCTTTGCCGCACTGGCAACTATTTACTGGGAAAAAAACTACAATACAACCTATTTTGAAGAGAATTTTCTGGATTCTGCATTTTACCTGGCTCAGCGTGCGTTGGATTACGATAAACAATCGGAAGAGGCGTTTTTAATTCGCGGAAAATACTACTACGAAATGAACGACGACCGCAAAGCATTGGCCGATATTCAGAATGCGCTGGAAATCAATCCAAACTTTTGGGAAGCTTATTCGGTTTTATCCCGCATTTATACCTGGCGGCAACCCGATTTTGTAAAAGCAATTCAAAACGGACAAAAAGCCATATCGCTCAATCAGGGGCCTGGTTTTGCAGAGCTTTACAGTCAGCTTGGTTTTGCCTTTGCCTGTGCAGGTTTTAAAGAGGAGGCCAAAGCGCATTTTAAAAATTCATTTGATTTAACCAACACTGGCGATTCCTTAAATTATTACCTGTCAGTTGGTACAATTGAACAATATTTCCGGGATTATATGAAGGCTGAAAAATACCTGGACTTGGCCCTCAGTTTTGATTCCGGTAATGTGAATTTATTGCGCCGGTTGGGGGGCAATTACAATCTTCTGAAAAACTACGAAAAATCGTTGTACTATTATAAAAAATGGATGCAACAAAAAGACTCGCTGAATATTCTCGACCTGGGTGAAGCACATCGCATTGCACTGGCATACAACAAAACGGGGCAACATGCAAAGGCTGATGAATATTTTGCACTGGAAGAAAATTACTGTCTGGAGGCTATTGAAAAACAGCGCGATTTTGCCCAAAACAGCAGGGCATTTTACGATTTGGCAGCCGTTTATGCATTTCAGGGAAAAAAGGCAGAAGCCTATCATTTGCTCGATGAATTCATTAAAAATAAAACGTTTCCGTTTTGGTGGGTTAACCTGGCCAAAGATGACCCTTTGTTTGAAAAGATTGCGGATGAAAAACGGTTCAGCGAGCTGCTTGTACAAATGGAAAATAAATACCTGGCAGAACATGAGCGTGTAAAAAAATGGGTGGAAGAAAGTGATTAATTCATAAAAAATACCAGCATTTACTGAACATATAAATCCCCTGACAGAAAATTAAAACATTTTAAAAATAGTTTTAAGAATTGACCAGAGATTGTAATCATTTGAAAAAAGATTCAATCGCTTTCCGACTATTAATCCAGACATTGTAATTGATAGATTTTCTTCAGTATAAACTTAAAATTACATGTCATGAAAAAACTAAATTATTTCTTCGTTTTTTTTCTGATTGCTTTTCTGATTTCCGGATGTTCAGAATTTGAAACCAACCAGGATTTTTTAAACCCGGAAAATAACTCCGAACTTAAAAAGGCCAAAGTGCCCATACCAGCAAAATGCTGGATTACCAGCGTACCTGATTTTTCGCAGGGTTCTGTTTTATGTACCCCCGGAGAGCTTGAGGTGGAAGTTTTAAAAGGCGGCTGGATGTCGGGAATTGAAGCGCAAGGCGGAAAACTGGACACTGAAAAAAGTATCTGGAATGTTGTCAGTTGTGATTTCGATTCCGAAAAACTACTGGTTATTGAGCATGTCGAGGGAAAACACACCATGATGAGGGGTGACTATTTTCTCTACACCGGCACTCTGAGTCTGAATATTACAAACGGAGCAATTGCAGGTGTGATAAACGTTTACGAAGGTGTTGGCAGATTTGAAGGGGGTACTGCCGAAGTAGCCATAACCGGAATGTACAATTTTGAAACCAACGTTGCAACAATGTATGGTGAAGGATTTTGGGTTTTCAGCGACTAATTACGCAGCAATATCCAGCCAGGAATCTCAAATGTTTTAAAAATGTATTGTTTTCCCAAACACACAAATTTAATTTCCCAAAAATGGTTTCCGGATTTTTTTTTTAAATTAAAGCACCATTTAAATGCATGAAAACTTATACTGACAAATAATTTCAATTTCTGTAAAATAAGTACAAACTTTTATAAATAAGTTAAACCCATTGCAAAATGGTTGCTATGCGTTGCATGGCTTTTTACCGGAACTTTGAATAAAGGAAATAGTTCAATTGTTTAACAAAAATTTCAAAGCCATGAAGACAATTATTTTATTTACAATGTGCCTGGTATTTTCTGCCATGGCATGGGGCCAGGAAGAATTGACCCAGCCCGAATTTAACGGGAAGAATTTCGAGATGCTCACACAAGGTAAAACCTGTGCATCTTTAAATGATTATTTGCGGGGTTGCGCTTGTTATCCCGATGAATGCATCAAGCAAAAAGTAGAAGGTACCGAGGTTGTTGAATTTGTGGTTACTCCCGAAGGGAAACTGACTGCATTCTATGTGATAAACAGCCTGTCGCCTGAAATTGATGGCCATGTTATCAGCTTATTGGAGAAAACCAGTGGCATGTGGACACCTGGAAGAATCAACAACAATGTTGTTCCAATGCGATCAGAAGTAAGCATTGTTTTTAAATGGAATGAATTTAAGGAACTGAAAACTGCTGATTTCCACGAGAAAGCAAAATTACATTTTGATAAAGGCAGCAGGCAGTTGCTGGTTTATCGCAAGCCGAAAAAAGCAATGAAGCATTTTAATGCTGGCATAAGGTATTTGCCAAAAGATGAATCATTGCTCATGTTCAGAGGAATCTGCCGCTACGAACTCGGCGATGAAAACGGTGCCTTGAATGACTGGGAACGGATGAAAGCACTTGAAAACAGCCGGTCTAAATTTCAGCAGTATGCTGAAAGTTTTTATGGATTTAAAGGTTACGATATATTATCGGATTTGGTGATACAGTAATTCGAAAATAGCATGAATACTGAAAACAAAAGGGCTTGGGAATTGGCCTGTTGAACAAATTTCCATAGATTATTTTTGATAATAAGAACCACTCTTTATTGAAGGAGTGGTTCTGTTTTAATAAAAATCCTAATTTTAGCCTTCTGACAAACTAGGAAAGTGAAACTGTGAAATAAAACCTGTATGAAGTTTTTTACTGTTTTTCTTCTGATTTTAACTTTTTGTTTCTCCTGTCGGAATTCGGGTGAAGGTCCTGAGTATATTTTACGGCTGGGGCACCAGGCTAATGAGCAGGATATCTGGCATCGTTCGGCGCTGCATTTTGCCCATGTTCTCGATTCACTTTCCGAAGGACGGATTGAAGTAAGAGTGCACCCTGCCGAGCAGCTTGGCGTGGAACTGGATATGATACGAAGCATCAGGGCCGGAATTGTGGAAATGACCATTACCGGAGAAAGCATGCAAAACTGGGCAGGTATAACGGCACTTTTGGCAGTGCCCTATCTTATCCGCGATTCCGAACATCTGAAACAAGTGGTTGAAGGTGAAATAGGGCAGGAGATAGCCACTGAAATGATCCGTGAAATTGGTGTCAGGCCCATTGGCTATTTTGAACGCGGGCCACGGCACCTCACTTCCAACCGGCCGATAACCCAACCCGAAGACCTCGCAGGAATCATTCTCAGAGTGCCCAATGTGCCGCTGTTTGTGCAGGTTTGGCAGGCCCTGGGAGCCAAACCCACACCCATGACTTTCTCCGAAGTTTTTACCGCCCTTCAGCAGGGAACAGTGGAGGCGCAGGAGAATCCGTTTGCGCTCATTTATAGTGCCGGCCTATTCGAAGTGCAGAAATACCTGAATCTCACCCGCCATGTAACAAGCTGGATTTATGTGGTGATTGGCGAAAAACAGTTTCAGTCGCTTCCGGAAGATTTGCAGAAAAAGGTTCTGGAGGCCGGAAAACAGATGCAGCAATATCATGAAAGAGAATTTGTGAAGCAGGAAGAACTTTTGCGGCATCAACTGGAAGATAAGGGAATGCAATTTATTGAACCGGATGTGGAGGCTTTCAGGAAAAAAGCCGAAGCTGCTGTGCTGGAAGCCCTGCCCGAAGCGTACGGGGCATTGTATAAAAAAATTACCGAACTGGGAATTGAAAATGAAACCGATGAATCTGATTTATAAACTGTTTAAAGCCGGTGCCTTAATTAGCCTTGTGGCCATGATTGCGGCTGTTACCATACAGGTTTTTGCCAGGTTTTTCCTGGAAAGCGCACCCCACTGGACAGAGGAAGCCGCCCGCATATTTTTTGTTTATTCCGTGGGGTTTGGTACTGCAATTGGAATAAAAAACGGCGATTTTATCCGGCTTGATCTGATTACCAAATATTTGCCCGAATGGCTGAACAAATGGCTGAATTTTTTTACGGATGTGGCGGTTGTTGTTTTTGCGATCATTTTAACTGTTCACAGTGTAAAATTTGTACAGCTTGGAATGGATGAACTTTCGCCGGCCCTGCAAATCACCATGGGTTTTGTGTTTATCAGCATCACGTTAATCGGACTGTCGGTAATTCTTTTCACGTTTGCAAATCTTTATCACTCATTTAAGCGGAAATAGTATGATTTGGCTGTTGTTTGTAGTTTTTTTCGTTTTGTTGCTCCTGCGTTTTCCCATTGCCTTCGCCCTGGCGATTTCAACATTCACCTATATTTTATTCGAAGGATATCCGTTGGTTATTATTCCCCTGAAAATGTATTCCGGAATTGATGTTTTTGTGCTTTTGAGTATTCCCGGATTTATTCTGGCCGGCAATTTAATGAACAGTTGCGGCATGACTGACCGTATCATCCGGTTCAGCAACAATCTGCTGGGGCACATCAGGGGAGGGCTGGCACTGGCCAACATCGGAGCATCCATGATTTTTTCCGGCATTTCCGGTACCGCCATTTCCGACACGGCATCCATTGGTTCGATTATGATTCCTGCTATGAAAAAGGAAGGGTACGAAGCTGATTTTTCCTGTGCCGTTACTGCTGCTTCCTCTACCATCGGCCCCATCATCCCGCCTAGTTTGCCCATGATTATTGCAGGTTCCCTCACAGGCATTTCCATCGGTAAATTATTTTTGGCAGGCGCCGTTCCGGGAGTATTGCTGGCCATTGGTCTGGGTGTGGTTTCGTACAATATCTCCATCCGGAAAAACCATCCCAAACAATCAAAAGCAAGCTGGAAACAACGAGGAAGCGGGTTCATTCATGCTTTCTGGGCATTACTGATGACTTTTCTGATTCTTTTCGGAATAATCGGTGGTGTTTTTACCCCAACCGAAGCTTCGGTAGTTGCTGTTTTATATGCCTTGCTTATAGGAACTTTGTTTTACCGGACACTCACCTGGAAAAGCATTGTTTCTGTGATGACCAACTCGGCCGGAACCACCGCCTCGCTGATGCTGCTAGTTGGATTTGCCAATTTATTTGGCTGGATTCTGATTAGCGAACAAATACCTCAGAGTTTGGCCGAATGGTTGCTTACCATCACCCAAAACAAGTTTTTGCTGTTGCTGCTCATTAATATACTGCTCATAATAATCGGGTCTTTTATGGAAACCATTGCTGCCCTGTTAATTGTTTACCCGATTTTGTTGAATGTTGCGGTTTCGGTAGGAATTGATCCCATTCAATTTTCCGTAATTGCCGTACTGAATCTGATAATAGGTTTAAACACGCCACCAGTAGGCGTTTGTTTGTTTGTAGCTTCGGGCATCGGAAAAGTTTCGATGGAAAAAGTGGCTAAAGCCGGCTTCCCGTTTCTTTTGGTAAGTATTCTTATTTTGATGCTGGTTTCCTACATCCCGGCACTGTCGCTGTTTCTGCCCGGATTGTTTGATTAGAACTGTTTTTTAACTCATAAACAAGCTTTTGCTTGAATATTCCGGATCGCAAGTGAGGTTGACTTTCAGTTTACGCAAACCGGCTTCATCTCCCGGAGTGGGAATGTGGGTAAGGTGCACTTCACAATTCTCCAAATACTTCAATTTTTCCAGCGCCATTTGTCCTGCCGGATTAGATAACGCGCTAATAGCAAGCGCAATCAGCGTTTCATCCAAATCCAGACTGGTCATTTTTCCGTTCAGTATATTTTTTTTCAGGTGGGTAACTGAGTCAATAATACTTTGCGGAATGAGGTACATGCTGTCGGGCAGTCCGGCCAGGTGTTTTGTGGCGTTTAAAATAAGACTCGATGACGCGTGCATCAGCGGTGAGTTTTTTCCTTTAATGATAGTGCCGTCGGGAAGTTCAATGGAAGCTCCGCAGTAAATGCCCTGATTGCCTTTTCCGGTAGCTTCGGCATTTTTGGCTGCATCACGCGCCGGCTGCACTACACTCCGGTCTTCAGGTTTTGCACCCACCTTATCCATGATGTTTTTTATCCGTTCAACAGTGTTTTTATTTGCCAGTCCCATGGCATATTCCACAGCACATCTGAAATACCTCCGGATTATTTCCTGGTGCGATGCCTCAGAAATGATTCGGTCGTCGATAATTCCTGCACTGGCCCGGTTCACCCCCATGTCGGTGGGCGACTGGTACATGGATTCCCCACCGGTAATTTTTTCAAAAATTCGTTTGAGCAAGTGAAAAGCTTCAATGTCGCGGTTGTAATTCACCACTTCCTCATTGTAAGCACTCAAATGGTGTTCGTCAATCAGTACTTTGTCATCCAAATCAACGGTGGCTGCTTCATATGCAATGTTTACCTTGTGGTTCACCGGCAAATTCCAAATCGGAAAAGTTTCAAATTTGGCATAACCGGCTTTGATTCCTTTTTTATATTCGTGATACAGGTTGCTGAGGCATGTGGCCAGTTTGCCACTTCCCGGGCCGGGACCGGTAACCACCACAATGGGTTTGGTGGTTTCAATGTATGGGTTGGCTCCGTAACCCTGGTCGCTCACAATCAAATCCACATCGGTGGGGTAGCCTTTGGTGGGGTAGTGCAAATACACTTTAATTCCCCGCATTTCCAGCTTGTTTTTAAATGCTTCGGCAGGCGGCTGGTTTTGATAACGGGTAATAACCACCGCTGTAATTTCTATTCCCCATTCCCTGAAATCGTCAATGGTTTTCAGGGCATCCACGTCGTAGGTAATGCCAAAATCGGCCCGCATTTTTTTGCGCTCAATATCGCCGGCATGAATACAAAGAATAACATCGGTTTTGTCTTTCAGCTTTTGTAAAAGCCGCATTTTTACATTGGGGTCGAATCCCGGAAGTACCCTTGCCGCATGATGATCAAACATCAGTTTTCCGCCAAATTCAAGGTAGAGGCGGTGGTTAAAACGATGAACCCGCTCGAGTATGGCAACCGTTTGTTCCTGCAGATATTTTTCGTTGTCGAACCCCATTTGTTTTTTGATGTTTGTCATGCTGCCTGTTTGATTTTTTCCCCGATTTAAAATTGAAGCTGCAAAAATCGGAAAAAAATCAGGTTTCGGAAATTTCGGGTAAAGAAAAAAGAAATAAAAAAACCGGCAATCATATGCCGGTCCTTTCAATTTCGTCGGGGTGAGAAGA
>NZ_JAWLCI010000042.1:0-44866 GCF_041687215.1 Mariniphaga sp. | reverse complement strand
TTAAAAACAAATATAACCACTATTACCCAATTGAAATTGAATTCTCAAATCGTTTTTGTTTTTACGTTTCAAATGTATTCAAAAATCAAAGAATTTCACAGAACGTTTTTCAGGTAGTTCGAACAACTTTCTGGCATCTTTTCTAGAGCAGTCGGTTTTTTCACACAGTTCGTCAGTTTTTTCCCTCTTTATTTATCCACAATTGAAATTTCTTTTTATAAACTCTGCCAAGTGGAATTATAGCTTTTTCTATTTCAATTTGGGTGGAGGAAAATTTATTTACAAGTTGCAGATTAACAATATAGGAACGATGAACCTGAATGAATTGATTAATAGGTAAGTTATCTTTCCAGTATTTTAAAGAATAAGAAACATGGTGTTTTCTGTTTTTACAGAATATGATTGAATAGTCTCCATCTGCCTGAATATGTGTAATATCATTAAATTGAATTTTAACAAAATCGTATCCCATTTTTATTAAAATGCTTTCCGGGATTTTACTTTCGGCGAATATGGAATTGCTTTCAGCTAAACCCTCCACCTTTAAAACAGCTTTTAAAAAGCGTTCAAAAGAGAAAGGTTTTAAAAGGTAATCCACCACCTCAAGTTCATAACCCTGCAGGGCATAATCAGGAAAAGCTGTAGTTATGATAACGAAAGGTTTCTTGTTTAATACGGTTAAAAAATCGATGCCCGAGAGCTTGGGCAAATGAATGTCAAGAAATATCAAATCAATTTGATGATTACGTAAATACTCCATGGCATCCAGGGCATTTGAAAACACCCCCTTTAGATCCAACTCATTTATATCGCCAATGTATTTTTGCAGAATTCTGCGGGCCGGCTTCTGGTCTTCTATTACAATGCAACTAATCATCTGATAAATCGATTTTAAAAAAAACTTTATACCAATTGTTCTTCGTCTCAATAGTTAGCTTGTACTTATCCGGATAACTCAAATCCAAACGTCCCTTCACATTTTTTAATCCAATTCCATTACTCAGGTTATCTGTATTGGTTTGCCCTGAATAATTGTTTTCGCAATAAAAAGATAAGGTATTATTTAAAACTTTTACCGAAATATTAATTTGAACATCGCTGAGCTGACTGGCAGGCGCATGTTTAAAAGCGTTTTCAACAAAAACCATAAGAATAAGGGGAGCAATTCGTAAAGTTCCCGGGTCACCCTCAACATTAAAAGTAACTCTCCCTTCATCGCCCAACTGTAGCTTGCTAAGTTCTATATAATCATTCAAATTATCTAATTCCTTGCTTAACAATACAGTTTTATCCCGGCAATCATATAACATATACCTTAAAATAGAGGATAATTGAAGGATAATTTCAGGCGTTTTGGGTGAATTCTCCAGCGCAAAAGCATACAGGTTGTTTAGATTATTAAAAAGGAAATGAGGATTGATTTGCGAATTTAAAAACTGTAATTCACTTTCTGCAACCATCCTTTTTAAAGAGTCGATTTTTTGTTGTTTTTGAGTGGCGACCCACGCAAATTTAAAACCAATTATGAGCAAAATTGTAGGCAGACTTTGGATCAGTGTCATTAAATACAAAACGTTTTCATATCGTGGTGAGTTGCGATAAAACAGCCATTCCACAAGATATTCATCAATAATAACAACTGCCGCAAGTACAATTATAAAACAAAACACAAACGCACCATACTTTTTAGCATAAAAATAGCGTGGGAGCAGGTAATAATTTACAGTAAGTGCAGCAAAAATGTAATTGAGTTTATAAACAATTTTATGCCACTGCAAACCCGGTTCATTTTTATCAAAAATATCCAGGAAAATTAATAATGCTATGAAAATGCCTAAAAACAGGTATTCTCTGTTTGTTCGTTTTAATAGTCGGACCATGCAATAACTATATTATAACGAAGATAGTTGCCTTTTTTGAAATGTTTATTTGGAATCGATAAATAACAGAATAAACAGGTCGAACAACAGTAAATAATCTTATCTGGCTATTCAACCAGGATTTTAAGTAGTCAGTCGAAAATATTTTACCTGACGAATATTCTAAACTATCTTGCGGGTAAATTATATAGAAATTTATTGTTCCATACGATAGATTTAGCACATTAATACAGCCTGATACAGAGGTATCAGGCTTTTTTAATGGAATTCTATCTGTTTTGCGGGGAAGCCTTTGCCGGGATACGAAAACTCGTTCCACTTCCTGAACAGCCTCTTGTATTCAGGAAGTTGACAGTTCTTTACCAACTAACATCCACCCACACCAAACGGTGGTCGGAACCTTCGCGGCCGGTTGTGAGGTACGACAACGAATCGGATGGAGCGAACCAGAAAACACCGCTTTCGAGTGGTTGCAAATCGGCCGACGGCAAAACGTAATCAACCCGCCGGTTGAATACAGCCGTTTTATGCTCCGGGTGGCTGTCGTTCGGATTCTCTTCATGCCAGGTTTTGCTTCCCTCGCTCGACGGAACCAATTTACCAGTGGCGGGTTCCGGATGAACGCGGGGATGCTCCAGCAAAAGGTTGATGGCATCTCTGAAACTATTGCCACCAAAAGGATCGGCGTTCATGTCGCCCAAAATAACAAATGAACTGTATTGATTCAGCGAGGCCGGATTGCCATTATCGTCGTACAAATAATCTCCTTCTTCAGGAGAAATGTAATCGGCAAAAAGCCGAATCTCATCGTGATTGCGTTTGCCGTTGCGGTCTTCATCTCCATCAAATCCCGGAGGTGTGGGATGAGCCATCAGCACGTGAATTGTTTTTCCATGGATAGTTACAGGAATATCCACATGATTTTTGCTCGACAACCGGAAAATCTCCAAAACTTCCTGGGAATACCACGAAGTGCTGTCTTCATCAACCGGCAGATGGGCGCCGGGCATATCTTTCCATAAAAACTCCCGGAAAGTGACTAAACTATCCGTTACCAGTGGATATTTCGACAAAATGGCAAATGCATACTGTCCGGGATAAACACCATAGCCAAAAGCATCCTCCGGTGTATTGGTTTCTCCGTCGTTGTTCAGGTCAAGGCCCGATGGAACTCCGGTATTGGAACGAAAGGCCAAAACATACGGATAATGAATGGGTCCTGAACCATTAAACGATTTACTGAGATAATTTTCTTGAAAGAGTTCCAGGTTTTTGCCTGCCTCATTAAAATCAAACTCCTGCAGTGCCAGTACATCGGGCCTTACACGCTGAATGATTTCAGCAATAATTTTAACTTGTTCATCGTCTCCTTTTTCAAGGTCTTTTTGGAGCCGCCCTCCTTCATCTCTGTAAAAAGCCACATTAAAGGTGGCGAAGCGAACGGTTGTTGATTTTTGTTCCGTCCGGCAGCCTGAAAGTAAAAAGGCTAAAAAAATAATGGTGAATGTAAACTGTTTCATGGTTTTGAATTTTTGTATCAATCACTCCATCCAGTAACTGCCTTTCTTAAAAATCCGCCGTGCCCAGTAAACAAAAGGCGTGTCGGCTGCAGCTACAATCCATTTTAAAAAATAGGTAGTGATAAAGATTTCGAACAGCACAGCAGTTTCAAAAACACCGTAAAAAGCGATGAAAACAAAAACCGAACTGTCAATCAATTGCGAAACCATAGTACTAAGATTATTGCGCAACCAAAGTTGGTTTTCCTTGTGAAAACGTTTCTTCCAAAGGTGAAACGCCCACACATCGTGGCGCTGAGAAAGCAAGTAGGCAATTAAACTTGCCACGGCAATGCGGGGCATTAATTTAAAAATGGTACTGGTGGCTTCGTGGGTAATTAGTGAAAATTCATCACCTTCCAATGGTTTAAAGTACAAGGCGAGATTCATCAGTAGTGTCATGGAAATGAGACTAAAAAAGCCAATCCACACTGCTTTTTTGGCCTCCTGTTTCCCGTAATTTTCAGAAAGAATGTCGGTTACCAGAAACGAAGTGGCATATACGATGTTGCCCAGCGTGGCGGCCAGTCCGAATAACTTTACCGTTTGCACTACCTGGATGTTGGCCACAATCACCGAAACGGGAATCCACATAATTAGACCCCATTTACCAAACAGTTTGTATGCGAAAATTATGAGCAGGAAATTTGCCAGCAGCATAGCCAGCCATAACAATTCATTTTGCATTTTTTTCATTTTTAGCCGCAGGGTGATGCCACCTGCGAAAGTTTGTAATTATTTTTTCGGGCGCAAATGTAACTAATTTTTAGAAATCCTTCCTTCGTGGTTGATGGTCAGTTTCAACCCTTCATCAGTTTTCAATTCAGCAAAAAACTGGTTACGGGTTGCCTGCATTTCAATAACAACATCCTTTTCGGAGTTTGCCGGAAAATCCAGCTCCTCCAGCGTTTTTGCAAAGGTTTTATTTTCGCCCCTAAATTGGGATTGTTTGTAGTACAGCAACCAAAGGTAGTCGAGGTATTTTTCTTCGGGAGGCAAAATAAACTCCGCAACTTTTTCACCAGCGTTAAAGGTTGAAAACTGAAGGATTCCCCAGCGTTCGGGGAAATGCATATTGATTACCCCTGCCGGACTCCAGACCCAGTTGTTTTCGGGCAGAATCCGGCCTGTTGTTTCATCCTTCTTCCGAACATATTTCCCGTCAATAACATCGGTTTGCCATTGCACCCGCGAAAAATTGATGCTCCAATACGTTCCGTTTTCGGGCTTTTGAGTATGAACTCCCAACCTCAAATCGTGAAACGGGATGGCCATTTCAATCGTCCAGCTTTTATCGGTATCGTTGGGCTGATTTAATGTTCCATTCAAATGCACCGCACTGCGGAAACCATTCGCATTCCATGAAATCAGCGGAATTCCCCCGTTTCGGTAAGGTTTGGTCATAAACAAATCGAACAAGGTATTTTGCGCATTGATTTCAAATTCAAAATATTCGTGTATATTCCGGTTGGGGTCGATAAAAATTTCAAAATCATTTTCGTGATAAACAATCTGGTCGTGTTTTGTGTAATAGGCCCAAATGTGCGGTTCGGTCAGTTCGGCAAGAATGTATAAGTTTTTATCATCCCACAACATTTTAATTTTTGTTGACCAGGTTGGCAATTCTTTGTTTTCACCTTCAATGTCAACAAACAAATCGGTCCACTGCGCTCTCTCCCAGGAAATCTCGTTGGCTTTTCCATCAATTGCAATTTTTTCAGGAGTTTTATAAACCACATAATTTTTTTTGGGCTGAAAAAGGTGTTCCCAGCCTTCAAAAATATTTTGGGCTTTTCCTTGAAAATCAGCTAAAATGACAAGAAACAGTAATACGAATAAACCGGCAATTCTCATTTTTCAATTTTTGTAATATGCTGCAGTCTGTCTGCCTAAAAATAAACCACTACAAAAAAACAAAAATTCCTTCCGGTTGAGGCAACTTTTTATCAAAAACGAACAGTTTACAATTTTTCAGATTTACATATCAACGTCACGGGAAATGTAACCCGAATAATCTTTCAGAATGGGCTGATAACTTTCGTGAAATAGACTTGACGATACAATAAAATCGGCAGTGGAACGGTTTGATGCGGTTGGAATATTGTACAAAACCGTGATTCGAAGGAGCGCTTTTACATCCACGTCGTGGGGTTGTGGCTGCATGGGGTCCCAGAAAAATATCAGGATATCCACAGCGCCTTCAGTAATTAATGCACCCAGTTGCTGGTCGCCACCCAGCGGGCCCGATTTCAGACGGGTTACTGTTGGGGGAACCACGTTTTCTTCCATACATTTTAAGGTAAGAGCTTCTTCAATTAACTTCCCGGTAGTGCCGGTGCAGATTAAATCATGCGGAACCAGTTCTTTCCAGTTGTATTCGGCCCATTCAATAATATCTTTTTTGCGGTTGTCGTGTGCTACAATGGCTATATTTTTTTTCTTTTTCATAACTTCAAGTTTTAGGGAAACAAATGTTTAAAGGCATTTATTTCCGGTTTTCACGACAAAGATAAACTACATTCTCAAAAGGCCAAAGTAGTAACTTGCTGTATAACAAAAACTTATTTAAATCTTAATTTTCGGCAGTTTAATGATAACGAATTGTTAAGTGAATGTTTCTAAATGAAAGATTCGATTTCTTCAATCATTTTTTGAGCCAGGTTGTCTGCTTCCTTCGCCGATTTTGCTTCGGAATAGATGCGGATGATCGGCTCGGTATTCGATTTGCGCAAATGCACCCACGAATCGGCAAAATCGATTTTTACGCCGTCAATGTCGGTTACCTGCTCATGGGCATATTTATCTTTCATTTTTAAAAGAATACCGCCCACATCAATTTCCGGGGTAAGTTCAATTTTATTTTTCGACATGAAATAGTCGGGATAGGTTTTTCGCAATTCGGAACATTTTTTACCTGTTTTAGCCAGATGGGTGAGAAACAGTGCAGCACCAACCAGTGCGTCGCGTCCGTAATGGCTGGCTGGATAAATGACGCCGCCGTTTCCTTCGCCGCCAATAACCGCGTTGGTTTCCTTCATTTTGGCCACCACGTTGACTTCGCCAACAGCCGCGGCAGTATATTTCTGTCCGTATTTTTCAGTTACATCGCGTAGCACCCGGCTCGACGAAAGGTTGGAAACGGTGTTCCCGGGGGTTTGGCTCAGCACATAATCGCTAACGGCGGCCAGTGTATATTCCTCGCTGAACATGCTGCCATCCTCGTTAATAATCACCAGGCGGTCCACATCCGGGTCCACCACAAAACCTAAATCCACATTGCTTTTTTTGATAATTTCTGAAGTTTCCACCAGGTTTTCGGGAATGGGTTCCGGTGTGTGCGCAAAATGCCCGGTTGGTTCGCAGTTGATTTCCACCACGTTTCGCACACCCAACGCTTTAAGTAATGCCGGCATGGCAATTCCGCCAACTGAATTCACGGCATCCACAGCTACTGAAAATCCGGCAGCTTCAATGGCGGTTTTATCAACCAGTTTCAATCCCAACACTTTTTGAATGTGAATGGTGGTGTAATCTTTTTCAGTAACCGCGCCAAGATCATCCACTTCAGCAAAACAAAAATCACCCTTTTCTGCCAGTTCCAGCACTTTTGACCCTTCATCGGCATTCAGAAACTCTCCTTTCGAATTGAGCAGTTTCAGGGCGTTCCACTGTTTCGGATTGTGACTGGCCGTGAGAATCAAGCCGCCATCGGCATGTTCTTCGGTTACGGCAATTTCGGTGGTTGGTGTGGTAGCCAGGCCAATGTTCACCACATCGCAGCCCATTCCCACAAGTGTTGCAACAACGAGCGAGCTTACCATTTCGCCTGAAATGCGGGCATCGCGCCCCACGACTATTTTGAGTTTTTCGTTTTGCGAATTTTGTTTGGCCCAGGCGGCGTATCCTGCGGTAAATTTAACCACATCGAGCGGACTGAGCCCTTCGCCCGGTTTTCCGCCAATGGTACCACGAATTCCTGAAATAGATTTTATGAGTGTCATTTTATCATGATTGAGTTTGAAGAAACAAAAATAATAACCCTTTGGAAGATGAAGTCACATTTTTGGTATTAATTGTCGATTTCGTTCAACTCGCTAAGGTTTTGTTTTAGTTTGCTGATGTAATTTCCGTAAAGCCGGCGGAATCCCCAGCGCATGAGCAGATAAATGCCGCCAACAGTAATAATTAAAACAATTAACCCAATGACTGCAACCAAAAACCATTTGCCAAGTGGCACATCTGCCGGTAAAATTCCCTTTTGTTCCAGACCTTCGTGCATTCCTGTAAACAGGCCCGAAATGAACTGCAAAATCAGTGAAATGGTTAAAATAATCAGAGCCAGGTAGAATAAGCGTTTGTATATGCGCAGGGTGCCTATTATTTTCACCAGGGTTTCTTTGAGGTTACAGGAAATATCGCAACTTTTTTTCACCCGGTAATATTGAATAACAAAATAGATAAATGTTGTAATAATGAGCGTGTTGGCAAAAACACTTGTAAACATCAGCCATCCAGGAATTACAATATCTGCTGAAACTTCTTTTAACAGCATGGGAGCAAATACAAAATCATCGAGAATGAATAAAACAATCAGTACAAAAAGTACAACAAAACCAATACGAACATTCCGGTCAATCCGGTCGATCAAATTGCTTGTTCTGTGCCGGAGCATCTCCCTAATCTGGTCTTCATCCAACTCTTTGCGGGACGAAAGTTGTTCCCATGTTTTTTTTAAATCTTTTAGTTCCATATCTCCCTATTCCTCCTTATCCATCAGAATTTTCAGTTTCTTTTTAATCCTGTTCATTTTTACCCGCACATAATTCTGGGTAATGCCGGTTATTTCTGCAATTTCTTCGTACTTTTTGTTTTCGAGAAATAACAGGATTATCGATTTTTCAATACCTGTGAGTTGGGCAACAGCGCGGTGCAGGAGTTTAATGTTTTCTTCCGTTTCAGCTTCGTGGTTTTCATCGGCCACCTGAAAATTTTCAAACGACAAACGGTTTTGGTCAGGTCGCCGTTTATTTTTTTTGAAGGATGTAATGGCTGTATTTAATCCTACCCGGTACATCCATGTTGTCACTTTCGATTCACTCCGAAAAGTGGGATACGACTTCCACAACTGGGCAATAATTTCCTGAAAAAGATCATTCCGATCTTCTTCGGCATCGCAGTACATGTTGCAAACCTTGTGGATGATGCCCTGATTTTCGCGGATGATGTGTAAAAATTCCTTTTCCAAAATTAAATTATTGGTAAAACTGCCGGGGAAAAAATTACAACAAACTTCATTTATAATCTTTGAGTGGTCATCCCGCCGTCAACCATTACCACCTGGCCTGTGGAATATGGCAACAATCCGGTGGCCATGGCCATGGCTACTTTACCAACATCTTCAGGCATTCCCCAGCGTTTTTGAATGGTTAGCCCCTGGTTAAACAACCTGTCGTATTTTTCAGTAACGCCGGCTGTCATGTCGGTTGCAATCACTCCGGGCTGAATTTCGTAAACCGGAATGTCAAATTCGCCTAAACGGGCAGCCCAAAGTTTTGTAGCCATGGCAATTCCTGCTTTTGAAATGCAGTATTCGCCCCGGTTTGTTGAAGCCACAGTTGCCGAAACCGATGAAACATTGATGATGCAACATTCAAATTCAGGATTTTCTTTTTTGATTTCCGCCATGTGGCTGGCAAAAATTTGAGTCAGAAAATAAGGACCTTTCAGGTTGATATTCAGCACCTCATCGAAAATTTCTTCAGAAGCTTCCAGTATATCTTTTCGTTCACGTGGCGCCACACCGGCATTGTTCACCAGAACGTTTAGCTGTCCGAACTTGTCAATTACCGTTTGGAAAATTTGTTCCCGGTCTTCCTTATTCGAAACATCTCCCCGGGCATAAACTACTTCCACACCAAATTCACTCAGTTCATTTAAAATATTCTGAACTGATTCCTGTGGCCTCACTCCGTTAATAGCCAGGTTAAACCCGGCATTGGCCAGTTCTTTGGCAATGCCAAGCCCAATGCCACGCGAACCGCCGGTGATAAGTGCCAGCCCCCTAAATCCCCCGGTGGGGGACTTTTTATTATCTGCAAAATTGGTTTTTTTAATCATAATTTTCACCTTTTATCCTCCCTTACATTTGTGGAGGTTTGAAAGAGTCTTTTCTCCTTTCTGCATTTTGGCAGAGAAGGTCGGGCATTTGTGCTTTTCCTATCTTTCCCCCTTCGGGGGAATAAGAAGGGGGCTTACTTCCACCCATGTTTTCTTTTCCCAGCTTTCCAGACCTTTTTCGGCCAGTTGAACCCCTTTGGCCCCCTCGAGCAGGTTCCACGGGAAAGGATCATTTTTAACCACATGCTTCAAAAAAAGTTCCCATTGCGCTTTAAATGCATTGTCGTAATGTTCCTGTTCCGGCACTTTGCTCCAGCCTTCGAAAAAGTTTATAGGTTGCTGAATATCCGGATTCCAGACCGGTTTCGGGGTATTTCCATAGTGTTGTGTCCAGCATTCACGCAAACCGGCCACGGCAGAGCCTTTGGTACCGTCCACATGCAGGGTAAGCAAATCATCGCGGCGCACGCGCGTTACCCACGAAGAATTAAAATGTGCAATTACATCGTTTTCCAGTTCGAAAGTGGCGTAGGCAGAATCGTCGGCAGTACATTCATAAGGTTTTCCCTGCTCGTCAACCCGCTCGGGAATGTGCGTGGCACCCAAGCAAAATACACCTTTCACCTTTCCAAATAAATTATCGAGCACGTAACGCCAGTGACAGAGCATGTCCACAATAATGCCGCCGTCGTCTTCCTTCCGGTAATTCCAGCTTGGCCGCTGCGCCGGAACAGTATGTCCCTCGAAAACCCAGTACCCGAATTCGCCTCGCACCGATAGAATTTTTCCGAAGAAACCGTTTTCCATCAATCTTTTAAGTTTGATGAGGCCGGGAAGCCAGAGTTTATCCTGCACCACGCCGTGTTTTACACCTGCTTCTTCACAAACCCTGTAAAGTTCCATAGCAGTTTCAGTATCGGTTGCCACCGGCTTTTCGCAGTAAATATGTTTTCCGGCTTTGGCCGCTTTTATTACTGCATCGGCGCGGCGGCCGGTTGTCTGGGCATCGAAATAAACGGTATAAGCTTTATCGTTCAGCACTGAATCCAAATCAGTAGTCCATTTTTCAACCCCCGACATTTCAGCCAGTTTTTTCAGCTTGATTTCATTGCGGCCAATCAAAACCGGGTCGGGTACAATAAATTCCGAAGGGCTAACCTGTACGCCTCCCTGTTTAATAATTTCAACAATGGAACGCATCAGGTGCTGATTGGTTCCCATACGGCCGGTTACGCCGTTCATTATTATTCCTACTTTGTGAATTGTCATTTCAGGTGTAATTTAAATAAGCATTTTTTATTTTTTCAAGATACGTTTTTTGATCCATTGCCCAGTATTTATCCGAAAAAATTTCCACTTCATTGTACCCGGAAAATCCGGCATCTTCCATCCAGCCACGTATTTGTGGAACATTGATGCATCCGTCGCCCATCAAACCGCGATCGTTCACAAAATCTCTGGTGGGCACATTCCAGTCGCACACATGAAAAGCAAACAGGTTTCCGTTTTGTCCACACCGCTGAATTTCCCGCTGCAAATTATTGTCCCACCACAGATGATAAACATCAACTGCCACACCTACAAATTCCGAATTGATTTCTTCAGCCATTTGGTTGGCCTGTTCCAGCGAATTAATGGCAGAGCGATCGCCGGCATACATGGGATGGAGCGGCTCGATAGCCAACTTTACGCCTGCATTTTTGGCTTGTGGCAAAATGCGCAAAATTCCTTCCTTAATCTGTTCCCTTGATTTTTCCAGCGATTGTTTTGGGTCTGCACCACATACCAATACCAAAACCGGCGCCCGAACCAGAAAAGCCTGGTCTATTGCCCACAGGTTATCGTCAATAGCAGCCTGCCTTTTCTCTTTTTTTACCGAGGGGAAAAAACCACCCCGGGCCACCGAAACAATCTCCAAATCATAGTCGTTCAGCATTTCACGAACACTGCTTAAATTCTGTCCTTCAAGTACATTCCGCCAGATGGTTATTCCATGGATTCCGGCTGCACTAAAGTTTTTGATGCATTGCTTTAAATTCCAGGGTTTTGTTGTAAGCGTGTGTACACACAGTTTTGAAAAATCTTTTAATTCTGTTGCCATTAAAGTTGCTTTAGTTTTTTCGGATTTTGCTTGTTGTTAAGTGGATTATAAATATTTCTCATAGATTTTACGGGCAGTTTCATGCGAATGAATCCGTCCCTCTTTTAAATCTTGTAACCCTCTTTCAATCGACTCCATTTCTTCTTTTTCCAATTCGGCCAACCTGCCTTTTGAACTATTATGATTTTCAGATTTACGCATTTTTTAAAAAAATTATTATCTATGTGACTTACATGCGGCTTTTAAAAAAACGTCAAATATTCCTCCGCATTATTTACCCGCTGCAAGTACAACGCTGCCTCCCTGGCATGGTAATCGCCCCACATGGACGATTCTCCGCAGGCAATTTTCTGTTTGGCAGGCACATGGTCCCATCCGTTTGGCTGATGATAAATGCTGTGCAGGATTAATCCCTGGTGGCGCGGGTTGGTACTCAGGTACGGATAATCAAGCAGCGTGTTCATTACTGTTAATCCTGCCTGCCAGTATTTTTCGCCCGCCTCCGGTTCATTTTTTTCTTTCAGAAATTTTCCCAAACGTAAAAGTCCCTGTGCACCAATGGCAGCCGCCGAACTGTCAACTGGTTCCCAGGCATTGTAGGGGTCGGCCGGCCTGTTCAGATAATCGCCCAGTTTGTGCAGATTTGGTGCGCCGGTATCCCAGTAAGGAATACCATCAACCGGCGTGTTTTCAATATAAAAATCGCAGGTTGCCCGGGCAGCTTTTAGCATCATCCGGTCTGTTTCTTCTTTTCCGCCAAACGACTCGAACTCCTTTTCACTAATTTGCTGAAAAGCTTCCAGTTCTTCGGCAAAACCGAGCATCGCCCATGCCAGTCCGCGAGTCCAGGTAGAAAAGCCGGTGTAGCCCTGCTGTGAATTGGGGCACCTGAAATTTCCATCGTTCACATTGAAAATACTCTCGTGCGCTGTTCGACCCCAAACATCGAATCGGTCGCGACCTTCGCCGTAAAACACGGAGTACTTTGCGGTAGCCGAAATGTGTTGAACGGCTCTTTCCAACAGGGAAATTTTTTCATCGTTTTCGCTTTGCAAAACGTGTCCAAGGATATGGGAAGCAACCAATATCCTGCATGAACGGATGGTATCCACAAACAGTGAATGTGGTCCGTTAAATGAATAAATAAACCCGCCGTCTTTAATTTTTGTCCAGCGGCCGGCCTGCACCGCACCAGAGATTTTCAGGGCCAGTTCGTAAAAATGCTTTTCCCATTCATTGAACGGAATTTTACCTTCATTCATCAGCCGAAGTAAATTTCCGTAGGTGCTCAGGTTGTTAAAGCCGTGATCGTGAACTCCGGTGTGGCTCACGTGCGGCGCCATTTTTTGCAGCGTGGCTTTCCTGCCAGTTTCCAGGAAATATGAATCCCCTGTGGCATCGAATTGCAAAATGGAAGAACCAAATTGAAATCCCTGCGTCCATTCGGTCCAGCCGCGGGTAGTGTATTTTCCGTCAACCGTAAAAACAGGCGATCCTTTAGATGAATCGTAAATTTTGTCGATGTGTTTAATTTTTTCAGCCGAAAGCTCCCAAAATAATTCAAGTTTTTTCTTTAAATCTTCCGGTTGAATTTGAAAATCAATGTTAATCATTTTGCTGTTTCTCTTTTAGGCACGTAAAATTAGCAGAATGGTTAAAAAAATTGAGGTTATTTGAGCTAAATTTGCAGAATGTCGAATTTTCATTGCAATTTATTACATGTCGAAAATGAAAACCTACGCAGAAATTAATCAAAAACTGAAGCAGGGGAAAGCCGTTGTGCTCACTGCCGAAGAAGTTACTAAAATGGCTGAACATGCCAGTCCGGCTGAAATTGCCGAAAAAGTGGATGTGGTAACCACGGCTACTTTTGGCGCCATGTGTTCTTCGGGCGCCATCATCAATTTTGGTCATGCCAGCCCGCCCATTCGTATGGAAAAAATCAGACTGAATGGCGTGCCCTGCTACGAAGGACTTGCTGCTGTTGACAGCTACATTGGCGCCACAGCATGCGATCCTGACAATCCTTCCTACGGTGGTGCGCATGTTATTCAGGATTTGCTGGAAGGAAAAGACGTAATTCTGGAAGCCTGGGGCAAAGGCACCGACTGCTATCCACGAAAATACATAAAAACATCAATTAACATCAACACCATCAACGAGTTGACGTTGTTTAACCCGCGGAATGCCTATCAAAATTATAATGTGGCGGTGAACACCACAACAAACATGATTCATACTTACATGGGAACGTTGCTTCCCGGAATGCGAAACGCCACCTACTCCACCTCGGGCGAACTCAGTCCGTTACTGAACGACCCCGATTTGCGCACCATTGGCATTGGCACACGCATTTTTTTGGGCGGCGCACAAGGTTTTGTGGTTTGGAACGGAACACAGTTTCACACCACCAAACCCAAAAATGAATTCAGAGTGCCGGTGACCAACGCAGCTACCATTGCTGTTATCGGCAACCTGAAGGAAATGTCGCCGGAATACCTGCAGGCGGTGTACTACGAAAAATATGGCGTAAGCATGTTCATTGGCATCGGAATTCCCATTCCCATTCTCGATGAAGAAATGGCACTCCGGGTTTCCATATCCAACAGCCAGATTGAAACCTCGGTGCTCGATTACGGAACGGAAGGTATGCCAAAGCTGGGACAAGTGACTTACCATGAACTGCAATCGGGCTCCATTAAAGTGAAAGGCAAAAAGGTGCGCACAGCTCCGGTTTCGAGCCTTTCAAAAGCCCGGAAAATTGCGACAGAACTGAAAGAATGGCTACAAAATGGCCGGTTCGAAATAACACAACCAGTGCAGCTTTTCCCGCAAAATACATCGTTAACCAGTTTAAAAGAAACGGAGGCGGACCATGATTAAAAAACGATATGTACTGAACTTTCCGCCCGAGAGCGGCGACAAACCACTGAGTTACCACCTGGTGCGTGACTACGACATCCGCATCAATATTCTGAAAGCCGAAGTTTACCCGGGCAAACGCGGCAGTTTGCTGCTGGAATTGCAGGGAAAAAAGGAAAATATTGAAAAGGGAGTTCAATACCTCACCGACCACCAGGTGATTTGTGAACCACTGGACAAGCGCATTCATTTTCAGGAAGAAAAATGCATTGACTGCGGCAACTGTACCGCGGTGTGTTTTGCCGGTGCACTCACCATGAACCGGGAAACCTGGAAACTGGAGTTCGACAAAAACAAGTGCGTGGTTTGCGAATTGTGCATTCCCGCCTGCCCGCTGCACCTTTTTGAAATTGATTTCAGATGAACCAGGAATTGGAAAAATTACTTCGCCAAAAGTTTGAACAACGAACTTACCGCAGTCAGTTTAACACTTCCCGTTTTACCGGATTCGAAGTAAAACACCGGGAAACTGATTTGTGGATTGGCGTTGATCCGGCATCTTTCAAACCAGAGATGAAAGATGTGGCCTTAAAAAAAATTGAATCGCTTCGCGAAAAACTCGAAAGCTACATTCAATCCGAACCCTTTTTTAAAAAAAGCCTGAAACCATTTCAACCAGCTGAAAACGCACCGGACGAAGCCTTTGAAATGGCACAGGTTGCCGAAAAAGCAGGCATTGGCCCCATGTCAACCGTAGCAGGACTCTTTGCCCGCGAAGTAAGCAATGAAATTATTCAGAACTTTTCGGTTGAGGAGTTGGTTATTGAAAACGGCGGTGACATTTTTGCGCTGCTGAAAAAAAACCTCGTTCTTTCGGTTTTTGCAGGTGATTCTCCGTTATCAGAAAGAATCGGGCTGGAAATAACGCCGCAAAACAGTCCTCTGGGAATATGCACATCAGCCGGAACAGTTGGCCCGTCAATGAGCTTCGGAAAAGCTGATGCGGTTGTGGTAGTTGCCAAAGATGTACTGGTTGCAGATGCCTTTTCCACAGCGTTTGGCAACAAGGTAAAATCGCCGGATGATGTGGAAAAGGTTATTAATCAGGCAGAAAAGTATCCCGAAATCCTTTCGTTATTAATTATTTGCGAAGACAAAATCGGAGTTTGGGGGGAATTTGAAATAAAAATTTTAAAATAGAAGCCCCTCCTAACCTCCCGCCAGCTGGCGGGGAGGGACAAGAGGCAAAACAAAATAGCTGTAATGATAAATAAAAAAGATATTCAAAAAGAACTGGAATCGCGTGTGCTGGTGATGGACGGCGCCATGGGTTCGCTGTTGCAGGAATACAAACTTTCGGAAGAAGATTACCGTGGGGAGTTATTGAAAGATACTTCGCACGACCAAAAAGGGAACAACGACATTCTTTCGCTCACAAAACCGGAAGTAATTTTAGAAATTCATTGCAAATACCTGGAAGCCGGGGCAGATATTTTGCTCACCAACACGTTCAACGCCAACCGCATTTCGCAGGCTGATTACAATTTACAGCATTTGGTTTACGAAATGAACAAAGCTTCAGCTGAAATTGCCCGGAAAGCAGCAGACAAATTCACGGAACAAAATCCGGATAAACCCCGGTTTGTGGCCGGAACACTGGGCCCGACAAACAAAACCTTATCGCTTTCGCCCGACGTGAACGACCCCGGTTACCGGGCGGTTACGTTCGACGAGGTAAAAACAGCTTACCGCGAACAAATTGAAGGCCTCATCGACGGCGGGATTGACCTGCTGCTCATCGAAACCATTTTCGACACGCTGAATGCCAAAGCGGCCATTTTTGCCATCGAGGAAGCGCTGGAAGCCCGAAAAATGCGGTTGCCACTCATGATTTCGGGAACCATTACCGATGCCAGCGGACGTACCCTTTCCGGACAAACACTGGAGGCTTTTCTGAACTCTGTTTCACACATCGACTTGCTGAGCATTGGCCTGAACTGCTCGCTGGGTGCTTCTGATTTGCGCCCTTACGTGAAAGAGCTTTCGCAAAAAGCGCCATTTCACATCAGCGCGCATCCCAACGCCGGCCTGCCCAACCAGTTTGGCGGCTACGACGAAACACCGGAAATTATGGCCGGGTACATCAAAGATTACCTCGACCACAGTTTTGTGAACATTATTGGCGGTTGCTGTGGCACCACGCCCGACCACATCCGGGAATTTGCCAAACTGGCTGAAAAAGCCAAACCGCACAACATTCAACCGAAAGATGAAAACACCCGGCTGAGTGGTATGGAGCCGGTTACACTCACACCCGAAGCCAATTTCATGAATATCGGTGAACGGTGCAACGTTTCCGGATCGCGCAAGTTTGCACGCCTCATCCGCGATAAAAAATACGAAGAAGCGCTCGCCATTGCACGCGACCAGGTGGAAAACGGCGCACAGGTGATTGATGTGAACCTGGACGACGCCATGCTCGATGCTGAAAAAGAGATGGTCACCTTTCTGAACCTGATGATGGCCGAACCCGACATTGCCAAACTTCCGGTAATGGTTGATTCTTCGAAATGGACAGTAATTGAAGCCGGTCTGAAATGTTTACAGGGAAAAGCCATTGTAAATTCTATTAGTTTAAAAGAAGGCGAAGAAATTTTTATTGAGCAGGCCCGGACTATCAAGCGGTTTGGCGCCGCGGTAGTTGTAATGGCTTTCGACGAAACCGGCCAGGCCGATTCGTACGAACGGCGCATTGAAATCTGCGAACGGGCATATAAAATTTTGACGGAAAAAGTGAACTTTCCGCCTCAGGATATCATTTTCGACCCCAATGTGCTGACCATTGGTACCGGCATGGAGGAACACAACAACTATGCGGTAGATTTTATCAAAACTATCAAATGGATTAAGAAGAACCTGCCGCACGCCAAAACCAGCGGCGGTATCAGCAATGTTTCCTTTTCATTCCGTGGCAACGATGTGGTGCGCGAAGCCATGCATTCGGTTTTCCTGTTCCACGCCATCCGTGCCGGCCTCGACATGGGCATTGTAAACCCGGGCATGTTGCAGATTTACGATGAAATTCCCAAAGACTTGCTGGAAAAAACCGAAGACCTGATTCTGAACCGCCGGCCCGATGCCACCGAACGGTTGCTGGAATTTGCCGAACAGGTGAAACAGGGAGACAAAAAAGAGGCAAAAAAAGACGAATGGCGCGAACAAGCCCTCGAAAAACGACTGGAACATGCGCTGGTAAAAGGCATTCCCGATTTTGTGGATGAAGATATGGCCGAAGCGTTGAAAAAATATCAGCCGGCGCTCAACATCATCGAAGGGCCGCTGATGGACGGGATGAACGTAGTAGGCGACCTGTTTGGCTCCGGAAAAATGTTTCTGCCACAGGTGATTAAATCAGCCCGCGTAATGAAAAAAGCTGTGGCCATCCTACTTCCTTACATCGAGGCCGACAAGGCTAAAATGAAAGACGTTTCCAAACAAAAGAAAGTATTGCTGGCCACGGTAAAAGGCGATGTGCACGACATCGGCAAAAACATTGTGGGCGTGGTTTTGGGTTGTAACAACTACGATATAATTGATTTGGGCGTGATGGTCCCCACTGAAAAAATTCTGGATACAGCTATTAAAGAAAAGGTCGATATTGTTGGGCTGAGCGGTCTGATTACACCTTCTTTGGAAATTATGGTGGACATAGCCAAAGAGATGGAACGGCGGAAAATGAATCTGCCGTTACTGATTGGTGGCGCCACTACTTCAAAAATTCATACGGCGGTGAAAATTGAACCGGAATATTCGCATCCGGTGGTGCATGTAAAAGATGCGTCGCTGGCAGTGAACGTGGTTTCGAACCTCATTGCAAAAAATGAAAAATACATTCAGTCGGTAAAGGAGGATTACGAACAAATCAGGCAATTTCAGGGGCAACGCAAACCGAAAGATTACCTGCGGCTGGAAGAAGCACGTGCCAATAAACTGCAAATCGACTGGAACAACACGCCGCTGTACAAACCCAATTTCATTGGCGTAAAACATCTGATAGATTACCCGTTGGAAGAGCTGCGGCAATACATCGACTGGACTTTCTTTTTCCTTACCTGGGGAATGAAAGGCCATTATCCGCAGATATTGAGCGACGAAAAGCAGGGCGAGGCAGCCAAAAAACTGTATGCCGAAGCCAACGAGCTTCTCGACGAAATCATCGAAAAGAAAATGTTACAGGCCAACGCCACCTTTGGAATTTGGCCAGCCAATGCCGATGGCGACGATGTTGTTCTTTTTAAAGATGAAAACCGCCAAACTGAAATCGGACGTTTTTACCATCTTCGCCAACAAGAAAAGAAAAAAGAAAACTCGCCCAACCTGTGCCTGTCTGATTTTGTTGCGCCGGTTGAATCGGGGAAAGCCGATTATGTGGGGGGATTTGCCACGACTGCCGGAATTGGCATCGAACCATGGAAGGATGAATTCAGGAAAGACCTCAACGATTACAAAGCCATTATGCTGGAAGCACTAGCCGACCGTTTGAGCGAAGCGTTTGCCGAACTGCTTCATTTGCGCGTCAGAAAAGAGTTCTGGGGTTATGCGCCAGATGAAAACCTGTCGCACGACGATTTGCTGAAAGTGAATTACCAGGGCATCCGTCCGGCGCTGGGTTACCCGGCCTGCCCCGAACATTCGGAAAAAGAAAATCTTTTCGATTATTTACGAGCAGAAGAGGTGGGCATAAAACTCACAGAGCATTTTGCCATGTACCCCAATGCTTCGGTTTCAGGGCAGTTTTTTGTGCATCCCGAATCGCGCTATTTCAGTCTTGAGAAAGTAGGCCGCGACCAGGTGACCGATTATGCCCGCCGCAAAGGGAAACCGGTGGAGTTTATCGAAAAATTCCTGCCAGCTAATTTGAATTACAAATAGAAAAATACCGCAGGAAATTTCATTTAATGATATGTCATGCTGAATTCATTTCAGCATCCCCATTATCAGTAACAGATTCCGAAATAAATTCGGAATGACTTCGGAATGACTTCAGAATGACTAATGCAGAACCTTGAAAATCTAAAATCAAACTTTTAAGTTTTAAAAATAGCGATGCCCGAAAATAATCGGGTTAAAGGAGAACTGAATATTATCCCAAACGGACAATATTTGCACCCTTGTTTTTAATAATAGAAGTAATTTTGTTTAATGATATTTTTGGTAACATCATTTCTGGAAAAATAAATTCAGGAATAAACAAATCATACAACTGGCAATAATCAATTTTACAGCTTGCATTAATGACTTTAAACATTAATATGATGAAAATTCGTACTTTACTGCTTGTGATTTTTCTTTTTTCAAAAATCACCCAAAGTGTTGGTCAAACTGAATGGACAAATCTGGAATACAATCCGGATGTACCCAATATAGAACATAATCCTATGAAGGGTTGGATGCCAGGCTATAAAAACATCAACAGCGATTTTCCATATAGTGTTGACCACTTCTATATTCGGCTAAGTGATGTTTATAAGAACTGGAATGATTTTGACTGGACGGCGTTTGAAAATGAGCTTGACAGAATCACCGGCGGAGGAAGGCATGTTGTAACCCGTTTTTGGATAAATTATCCCAATCAACCTACCGGATTCCCGGCTTTCCTGTCAGGTGATGTCCCGCTTTATGATGATGGTTCTCCCAATTGGAATGACGAAGACCTGATGCGTGCGCTGGAAGAATTTATTGCCGAATTTGGCAGCCGGTACGACGGTGATAAACGAATTGCCATGATTGAGGCCGGATTGTATGGTAAATGGGGCGAATGGCACACATTTCCCGAAAACGAACGGCAAATGACCCAGGCTAACAAAGACCGTTTGCTTATCGCTTACAGGAATGCATTTGATACTACGCACATAGGGCTTCGCCAATCGAACCATGCAAGTACCTATGAATTAAAGATGTCTGTTGGTTATTACGATGACTCATTTGCCTATAATACATTATGTACGGGTGGTTGGTGCTCATGGAATGGAAATATTGTACGCGATGGGATTACCGATAATTTTAAATACCATCCTTTTGCCGGTGAGCTCCGTCCCGAAATTCAATCCACCATTTTTGATGCCTGGCCCAACGTTACTTCCAATGGCGAAGAAGACCTTGAAACCTGTATCAGAACCACCCATCTGAGTTTCATGAAGGCAATGTATCTTTATTCCAATATCCCAACTCCCACCGAATGGGAAAACGCACTGAAGACACACAAAATGATGGGCTATGAATTTTTTGTCGATTCTGTAAAGCTTAATTCAGATTTGGCAAGCAATATTTCTGTTGATGTTAAAATTCAAAACAATGGTGTCGCCCCTTTTTATTATAATTGGGAGGTGGAGTTTGCTGCCATAAAAAGCAATGGACAGTTTAAAGGCACCATTGGCAGAACAGACTGGGATATTACAACAATTCTACCCGATTCAGGAAATTACTCCCGATCTTTTAATGCAGCCATTTATGGAAATGATACTTATAAAATACTCATGCGATTTGTAAATCCTTTGGAAGAAATTGACGATGATGCACGGGATTTGCGCTTTGCCAACAACCAACAAGATAGCGATCTGGATGGATGGTTAACATTAGGCACAGTTACAATTGAAGCCGATAATGTTGATGTTACCGGTGTGATAATCGAAAACTGCCCTGCGGATAGTATAGATATAGGAACTGCCCATACACTTACGTCTACTATTGTTCCTTTTAATGCTACCAATCAAAACGTATCATGGAGTTCATCTGACCCTTCTGTTGCAACCGTTGATATCAATGGTGAAATAACGACTTTATCCAAAGGATCGACCATCATTACATTGTACAACCACGATCTTACCCTTAGCGAACAATGTTTGATAAAGGTAAAAGAACCGGAAATAACAGATGATGAACTTATCAGCGTTAACTTCCCAAAGCAGGTTTCTCCGGGGGAAACAGTTACCCTGGCCGTTGAATTTTCGGCTACTCAGGAATTGGATATCAGAGGATTTATTCAGCTAAATTCTCCACCGTGGGATACTTACGGAGGAAAAACAATTACCGTTCCCAGAAGTAAAGGGACATTGGAAATTGAATTTCAGGTAAGTGAAACCATTCCGGTGGCCAATGGTGCCTATAAGTTTGTTGTAAACTTACTGCCTGTTGGAGCAGGATGGAACGATAGAATTGATGAGATTATTATACCAGAGATTAGTGTGGTTGTTTTTGTTGACGGGGTAGGTGTTGAAAATTGTCTGGAAGGCGATTTGCCCAAAGGCGATTCACATCAGCTCACTGCAACGGTGACTCCAACGAATGCAAGCAATCAATCCTTAACATGGAGCTCGTCTGATACTAATGTAGCAACAGTAAATGAAAACGGGTTGGTTACAGGTATTCATGATGGTACTGCAAATATCATCGTTACCACAAACGATGGTTCATTTACCGACATTTGCGCAGTTAGTGTAACCACAATACCAGTATCAGGAGTAAACCTGGTGGGTTGCCCCGAAGCAGAACTAATCATTGGAACCACCCATCAACTTGCAGCAGAAGTGACGCCCGCCAATGCTTACGAACATACAATCGTGTGGAACTCTTCTGACGAGACGATTGCATCCATTGATGAAAATGGCCTGATAACAGCTGTTTCTGAAGGATCGGCTACTATTACCGTTACCACAAATGATGGTTCTTTTACAGCTAATTGTGAAGTAAATATTGTTCCCATTCAGGTTGCCGGCGTTTCAATAAGTGGGTGCCCATCTGAAAATCTTATTATTGGTAATACGCATCAGCTTACAGTAAATATAAGCCCTGAAAATGCCAATAACCAAGCAGTAACCTGGACATCTTCTGATACTTTAATTGTTAAAGTTGATGCATCAGGTATTTTGGAAGCCATTTCAGTTGGAAATGCCGTAATAACCGTAACTACAGAAGATGGAGGTTATGCTGATGATTGTACCGTTTTTGTGGAGAGTATAACAAATGTTTCTCCGGAATTTAAACAAGAAGGTAATGACGTAAAAATATTTCCAAATCCAAACTCAGGCATCCTGTTTCTTGAGTTCTCTGAAAATGATGTGAATCGCAAGGTTTTAATTTATAACAGCATAGGACAAATTTTATTTGATGAAAAAATAGAAGATGTACATAGGATGATAGATATTACTAAAGCTATTTCCAGTGGTTTTATATATGTTCAAATTCAATCTGCTCAAAATGTATTTACGCAAAAGGTCAGTGTGCTTAAGTAATGATTTGGGTCACCATTCAAAGTCAGGTTTCACTTTTGCAAAACTTTATTAACAGTAGCTGTCTGCCGTCCTCACCAATATTTATTAATCCGTTCTCTTTTTGAACTGTAATTAGGGCATTATGAACTTTCCTTTGCACCCTTCATTTTCCTTCATGAATTAATTTTGACATTAAATGAAAAAAATAAGTATGACACTAAAAACAAAAATTTTGCAGTTCATAATATTATTGATTTTTGCCTCCAATATCCTTACAGCTAAGCATGTATTTGCAAATGAAGAAGCAGTAAAAATAACAGGCGAGTTAAAAAAATGGCACAAAGTTACCCTCACTTTTGACGGGCCGGAAACTTCGGAAACGGATGAAATAAATCCGTTTATGGATTACCGTTTAAATGTAGTTTTTACACACGACCCCTCGGGTAAATCATACAAGATACCCGGCTACTTTGCCGCCGATGGCAATGCGGGTGAAACATCTTCGACTTCCGGAAACAAATGGCGGGTTCATTTTGCACCGTCGGAACCCGGCGAATGGCACTATAAAGTGGATTTCAGAACAACCAAATGGATTGCCGTTAGCGAGCAGGATGCAAATCCATGGGGAGACCCCAAGGGAGAAGCCGTTGAAGGGGTGGATGGAATTGAAGGAACTTTTCAGGTGGCCAAAAGCGACAAAACAGGTCGCGACAACCGGGCAAGAGGCCGTTTGCAATACGATGGTACCCGTTACCTGAAGTGGGCCGAAACAGGTGAAATCTTTTTGAAAGTTGGCCCCGATTCTCCCGAAAACTTTTTAGCCTACGAAGAATTTGACGGGAATTTCCAATCCGACGGACACAAAGATGACCTGGTGAAAACCTGGGAGGCACATCTAAAAGACTGGAACGAGGGCGATCCTGTCTGGAAAAATGGGAAAGGAAAAGCAATTATTGGTGCCATCAATTACCTTGCTTCGAAAGAAATGAATGCTTTTTCGTTTTTAACGATGAATATTGTGGGCGACGATCAAAATGTCTTTCCTTTTATCGATTATGATACCTACGACCGTTACGATTGCTCAAAACTTGACCAGTGGGAGGTGGTATTTGAACATGCCGGCAAACAGGGAATGTTCCTGCATTTTAAACTTATGGAACAGGAAAACCAGGGTTTGCTGGATCATGGGGGTATTGGCGCCAAAACACAGCTCTATTACCGGGAAATGATAGCTCGTTTCGGCCACCATCTGGCACTGAACTGGAATATTGGAGAAGAGTTTGGCGATTGGGCCGAAGAGCACAGAACACCCCCCTTAAATGCAGTGCAAAGAAGGGCAGCCGCTGAATATTTTTACAACCATGATCCTTACCAGCATCACCGGGTGATCCACAATCCCCCGATGTTCGATGACCTTTTAGGGCCTGACAGCAAATATACCGGAGTTTCCCTGCAAACGGGGCATCCCGATTTCAGGGCGGTGCATGGCCAAATTCTAAATTGGCTGAAAAAATTCGAAAAAGCCGGAAAACAATGGGCAATAGCTATTGATGAACCGGGCGATGCCAGATATGCACTGGTTCCTGATGATGTAGATCCGGTAAAAGACAATGCACGGATTAATGGCCTGTGGGGAGCTTTTACGGCTGGCGCCTGGGGCGCAGAATGGTATTTCGGGTATGATAATCCACATTCCGATTTAACCTGCCAGGATTACCGCTCGCGCGATTTATTCTGGGACCAGTGTAAACACCTGCTCCACTTTTTTAAAGAAATTGATATTTCTTTAGGCGAAACAGAAAACCACGATTACCTAGTGCAGAAGGGTGATTATTGCCTTGCCATTCCGGGAGAAATGTACATTATCGTTCTTCGGAATGGAAGCGGAACCATTAATCTTGAAAACCAAAATGGCGAATTCAGTATAAATTGGTTCGACCCGCGGAACGGGGGCGAGCTGCAAACCGGTCAGATAAAAACCGTAAAAGCAGGTAAAACTCAGGAAATCAAAGGAGCGCCTTCAGAACCGGAAAAGGACTGGGTAGTTTATCTTCAAAAGCTTTAGTGGAATTACCCCAATTATAATCAGTAAAAAAAATGAAAAATAATCATAGCAGTTTTCTTAAAAAGTTGAAACAATTAAACTCCAGACTTTACATTAAACCAAAGGTATGGATCTCGTTCATCCTAATCATCGGGACGAATGCATGCATTCAATCAGAAATTCCACAGGAATGGAAAGGAATTACGGTGAATGTAAAAGCTGACAAAGCCATTGAAACTTCGCAAAATGTAACAAGCGAAGAAAATGGTTTTTACAGGCTTGACATCACCCTTTCAAATCAGGGGTCGGAAATCGTAAGCATTGATAGCATAGAGATTCGCATCCCAATTTCTCAATCCCTGACAAACGATATGAATGTGGCTTTCGGAAGCAGTTGTATGGGACAACGGCCGGTGCTGGTTCATAAAGTGGGCGAAAATCAGGAAAACAGTTACAGCTACATGTATGCCATGGTAAAAATGGATGCCGATCATTACGCTTTTATTGGTTCACTGAGCTGGCGCATTTTTATTCCCACGTTCACGTTGGAAGACAATGCGTTTGTAATTCGCTCCAGTGGCGAAGGCAGGCAGCTTAAACCTGGTGAGACCATCCATTATGAACAAATCGTTTTAAGCCGTCCGTCTGATTGGCAGGAAGTGTTGGATAGCTTTGGCTCAGCCATTGCAAAAGAGAATGGAATTGACCAATTAAAAGATGTCGATTTCAGCGGATGGGCAAGCTGGGATTATTATGCCTACAACTTTGGTGTTGAAGACATTTACGAAAACATGGAAAAACTGAAAGAAATTGCACCAACCGCGAATTTAATACAGATAGATGCCGGATGGTATGCCCATCGTGGCGATTTTGCCCAATCCCGTCCTGATTTTCCCGGAGGAATGGAAGAGGTGGCAAAACAAATTAAGGCAGCCGGAATGATTCCCGGAGTTTGGATTGACGGTTTTCGGGCCAATACCGATTCTGAGGTTTTTAAAAACCATCCCGAGTATTTTCTGCGCGACCAGGATGGAAACATCATAGTTCGACAGATGAGACCGGAAGGTCCTGACAACACCAGGATTTATTTTGACTACACCCATCCGGGCGCCCGCGCACACATGGCAGAATGTATCCGTATTATCAGGGAAGAAATGGGTATCACCTATTTTAAAGTGGACTTCATGCGTTTTGGCCTGAACGATGAAATTTTGAGATTCTGTCCTAAGGGAACCAGCATCCGGCCGTATGACCCGTCAATAACCGATGTTGAAAGGATGCGCCTGGGATTGAAAGTCATCAGTGAGGCAGTAGGACCAGAAAACTACCTTCTGGGTTGCTCGGCAGTATTCGGACCCTGCATTAGTTTTGTGGACGGCATGCGCACCGGTGGAGATATAAATCCACGATTTGAAGACTTTTCTGAGCGGGTGCTAGCCAACGCCGGCAACAGCTATTTAAGTGGAAAAGTTTTTAACGGAGATACCGATTATCTTGTTTTTCGTGCTGCTGAAGATGAGGATGAGACGGTTGCCAGTGGAAATACCAAACATGGAGGTTCAATGACGCTCAACGAGGCGCAAATGTGGGCAGACTTCAATAAACTTTACGGCAATTGCAGATTGAGCGGCGATAAGCTGAGTACACTCCGCCCCGAACGACAGGCCCTCTTACCTGAAGTTTTCAATTTTCCCGTAATGGACAAAACCGTGCCACTCGATTTCTGGCAACATGGGAAAGACCGTAAGGATGGTTATGAAATCTTACTTGCACAAGATGCAGAAGACATTTACCTGGGAATTTTCAACTGGAGCGACGAGGCAAAAGAATACGATTTAACTGCTTTTGGAAGTGGTGTGCAAGCTTTATACGCAAGGAATTCAAAAGTTTTAAAGTATTCAGGCAGCCTTTCCTTTGAAGAATTGAGTAAAGCGCTTTAAGCAGTTTTGAACAGTAATTTATCCTTTCTGGACAATAATTGATTCCCCGAATTTAATGCGATGGGTATTTTTGTTTTCACGAGAAAATAAAAATAATGAAGTCCAACCTTTTCCTCTTTATTGCAGTATTAACCCTTTTTTTATCGTCTGATTTATTGCATGCCCAGAAGTTAATTACTTATCCTGAAATTCCCGGGCGGACTCCTTCCGATAAATATGTGTGTCGCGTGAGGCAGGTTGGAACCGAAGAGTGGAAAGACGCCTTTGTTTTGCAAACCATCAGCAAGCCGGAAGTAAAAGATGCCAATGGGGCAAACTTATCTGGCTATAAAAACAATTTACTCAACTGGACGGCATCGTGGATAGCTTTCGAATTTTCGGAAACCGCGATTGAAGTTGAAATCTCGAAATTCGGCGGAGAAGCCATTAAAAAGGCAATGGTACGCCCTGTGGGACATGCATCAGTAGCAAAAATTGAAAATGGAAAAGCATACATCACTTTTGATAAACCAGCCAATGTAAATGTTGATATCGACGGGCAGATGGAAGACAGATATACCGGAATGGGTTACAGCGGACCACCTGTTCATACGATTTCACTGTTTGCCAATCCTGTATTCAAAGAGCCAAAACTAACCAGTCCGAAAGTTTATGCCCTGAATCCGGGGGAAACCATTCCTGTAGACCGAAGCACCGGGGATACCATTTACTTTAAACCGGGTTTACACCACATCGGAACACCATTTCAAATCAGCTCCAATAAAGTCTTGTATATTCCGGGAAATGCCGTGGTTCATGGTACAATCCATCCACCAAATGCATGGGGTAGCAGTGCGGCTGCAAACTGGTCAGTTTATGGTTCGGGCGCTTTAAGCGGCGAGGAAGTTGCCAGGGCTCCGGGCGAAAAATGGAATAAGCCTTTTACCTATCAGGCAAACCGGGTTCGACTGGAAGGTTTTGTGGTGGTCGATCCTGCACATCACACTTTCAATATGAATAACAGTGATGAAAATCCTGCAAATGTCAATGTGTATAAAAACCTGAAAATACTGGGATGGAGAGTTAACGGTGATGGATTAAATGCATTCAGAAATTCAGAAATTACCGATTGTTTTTTCAGGTGCCAGGATGACCATTTTTATTATGGTGGCGATAATGTGAAAATCAGTAACAGTGTATGCTGGAGCGATTTCAATGGTGCGGTTTTATACGTTACCAAAGGTGCTAAGTCAATGGAATCAAGCTACTTCAAAGACATAAAAGTAATTTATCACCGTGCAGGCTGGCACTATTGGGAAGGGGGCCGGGTGATTTCGTTTCGCGACAGAAAACCTGGTAACACCATTAAAAATGTTCAGATAAAAAACGTATTGGTGGAAGACCCGTTTCCGGCATTTCCACCCTTTTATTTCAAAATGTCGAATCCAGATAACTCCAGTGCATCAGTCGATTACGACAATATAATTATTGAAAACGTGGTACAGGAACATCCCGGGGTGAGCGGTTCCGGAGACAATACTCACGGAAAGCCAAGAAATACAATGCTTGGACTTGATGATGCCAGAAAATTCACAAACATCACGTTTAAAAACTGTTCATACAACAACAAATGGCTGGGCAGTTTTGAAGATGGAGACTTTCTGGTCAATAAATATGTTGAAAATATTACGTTCTTTTTAGACCATGTAAAACATCAGATTTCACTTTCGGTGAATAACGAAACCGGAGGTTCGGTGTCAGGAGACGGAATTTATTCGCATGGTGAAAAAGCAACTGTTTTGGCCACTGCTGCCAATGGGTACAAGTTTGCAGGCTGGACAATAAATAATGATACAGTTTCCGTAAATCCCCAATTTACATTTAATGTTACTGAAGACAGGCAATTAAAAGCAAACTTTTTATTGCTGACAAATACTGGTCAGGATTTTGAAAATACATTTAAATTCTATCCCAATCCGGCTAATGACAAGCTGTATTTCAATTTTACCAGCCAGGATATCGACAGGATTCAATTGATGGATGCAAATGGCAAGGTAGTTTACACAAACAATGAAATAACTCAAAATAACCCCATTGATTTATCTGGTTATTCAGGTGGTTTATACTTCGTTCAGGTTTATACTGCCAAAGATGTTTATACCGCAAAAATTATAATAACCAGAAATTGATAACCTCAAATTAATAATCGCAAATGAACGGCAACTATGAATAAATTAGTGATTTACCTGGTGACCGGACTCCTGTTTTCTTTTTTGATAGATAATAATCTGGTTGCACAAAAAACAGACCTGACAAATCAATGGGATACCGTCCGTCCGCTTGCCAATCCGGACAAAGGATGGTACCACCACATGCTCGACAATGGCGTGCATAAATACCTGATTCAGGATGAAAAGGATTTAATCAACTTTCCGGGAATGGATCATTTGTACCTGCGCCTGGCATGGGCATTTCTGGAGCCGGAAGAAGGCGTGTTCGACTGGTCGTATATTGACGATATTGTGGAAAAATATGTACCAATGGGGTACAAGATTTCGTTCCGTATTTCGTGCAAGGAAACCGGTAAATTAAATGAAGCAGTTCCGCAAGAGGTTGACGGTATTCTTTATGCAACACCTTACTGGGTAAAACAGGCCGGGGCAAAAGGCATTGAACGCCCTGAATTTGGAAGTCCCTCCTGGACCCCGGATTGGAATGACCCGGTTTACCTTGAAAAACTGGATAATTTTCACAAAGCTTTTGCAGCCAAATACGATGGAAAAACGTGGGTTCGATATGTTGATGTAGGCAGCATCGGCGACTGGGGCGAGGGGCACACCTGGAGCTCAACCCGGATTCCGCCCACCTCGGATGAGGTTAAAACACATATCAACCTTTATTTGAAGCATTATAAAAAAACACAGATTATAATTACCGATGACTTGGTTTATTATGGTAAAACGGAAAGCGAACAACAGGAATTACTGGATTTTGCGCTGGCAAATGGTGTTTCGTTTCGCGATGACAGTCCGCTGGTTGCCGGAACCACAAGGGAGCATTTGGATACCTGGGCGGTCAGATCGCCGCTGTTTTTTGAAAAAGCATATAAAACAATGCCAACGGTTTTTGAATTGGAACACTATTCAAAAGTCAAAAACAATGGCGACTGGAGGGTAAAAAACGGCTCGGAAGTTATTCCGGAGCTTGGAGTCAGCGGTGCCGAAATTTTTCTGAATTCAATGAAATTAATCCAACCTACCTACATTGGTTTTCACGGATATTTGGGCGAATGGCTGAATGACAATCCCGAACTGACTGTTACCCTGCTGAACAAGTGCGGATACTGGTATTTTCCAAAATCAATTGAAACCAAAGAATACAAAAACGGTTTACTTTCTTTTGATGTTGAATGGATGAACAAAGGAGTTGCGCCTGCTTACAACTCATATCAGTTAAAAGGGAAGTTATTTCCGGTTGACAACACATCAGAACCCATTGAGTTTGAAATTGAAGATTCAGGAAACAAAAACTGGATGCCAAATGAAACGGTAATTCAGAAATACACTGTTTCACTCTCTGGAAAACCAAAAGGGGATTACAACCTGGCTATTCAACTTTACGATACAAAATCGGGGAAACCGGTTGAATTTGGTTTATCAGCCAACATAAAAGATGATGATTATTTTAAAGTACAGGAAATTTCATTTTAACCTATGAAGAATATGAAACGAGCATGTAAAATATTTACAACTAAGATGATGATTAAAATACATGCGAGTTCCATACTATACCTTGAAAAATAAACAATTTAAATAGTATGAAAAGCATTTTAATTGTAGCAATTGCCATCAAAATGTCAATTTTTGTTTGTTTTGGACAGGCAACTAACCCGGAAGAACCGACCACAATAAATGGGTCAGACTTAATCGTAAAACAATACATTCCCGATTTCACAAGTGTGTTTCCCAACCCGGAGCGCGGCTGGCACAACCGCCGTGATGTTGACGGACGTGGCGGAGACGACGACCGGGACTTTTCAGACGTAAAATCCGCCGGCCACACACTTCTTCACAGCTATTTGCGCCTGGATGATTTTAAAGAGACAGACCGGATACCCCGCTCCTACCTCAATAAACTGCAAGAAGCTCTCGATACCATTCGTGCACAAGGGCTTAAAATCATTTTGCGTCCAACCTATGTATGGAGCGAAATTCCTTCTGTTCCCGAATCGCGAATTCTAAAGCACATCGAACAACTCAGTGCGGTTATTTCCAACAATGCCGATGTAATAAATCACCTGGAGACAGGATATCTTGGGAAATGGGGCGAATGGCATTCCGGCCTCTACACCGATCTTAGCAACCGAAACGATGGTGATACACGCTACCGGATCATCAAAAAAATCCTCGAAACCACACCGGATAATATTCCTCTGGCCATGCGCTATCCGATGCATATCCGGGAAATTCTGGATGAACTTCCCGTGCCTGCCGGTAGTGAGCCACTGACCCAAATCCAGCGGGACCGGATTGGCCATCATAATGATTGTTTTCTTTTTAACGAAAACGACAGAGGAACTTACGCCAGGTTGAACATCTGGTTTGGCGATCAAACGCTGGCGCAACAGAAACAATATACATTTGATCTGATTACCTCCTACGGTGGAAACAAGATTGTGGGTGGGGAAACCTGCTCACCTGCAATTGACCGCATTGACGATACTCAAGTTGAGATGGCAAAGGCAAACTGGACAGAAATCAACATCAATTTTTGGGGGGATGCCATTGATATGTGGAAAAATCGTTGGCTGTCGGCAAGCGGCAATGACCCGGCGGAATCTGAATTTGATCGCATTTCACGCAAACTGGGATATCGTCTGCGACTGATCGACGCCACCTTCCCAATGTCGGCGACAGCGGGAGGCAGCTTTACAATTGCGGCGAATTTTAGCAATGACGGCTACGCCGGTATTGTCAAGTCGCGCCCCATCTACTTAGTCTTTGAGAACGATACCGACCGCTACAATATTGAACTGGCCAACGTGGACGTCCGGAAATGGGTAAGCGGCCCCGTTGTGCTAACCCGGCAAACAGTGAACCTGCCCCCAGGCATGAAATCGGGTACTTACAAACTGGCTCTTTGGCTGCCAGACGCTTCTGTCAGCCTGCAATCACAGCCTTGTTATTCTGTGCGCTTTGCCAACCAAAATGTGTGGGATGCATCCAAAGGGTACAACTTAATAACCGACTCGCTGATAATCAAATGATTTAAACAATAACGATATTGAAGTTTAATTAACCATGAGAAATAAAAGAATTATAATACCGGTTTTCCTTTGTCTGATAATAATAAATCTTAAATATGCACGGGCGCAAAGTTTAAATACGGTTTATCCACAAGAATATACGAATGCCTTACGGAATCCAAATAAAGGTTTTCTAAACAACCCAAATCAGTTAAATGATTATCCTTACCCAACCGTTGTCAGGGCGCGTTTTAAGTGGAACGAATTGGAGAACAATGAAAGTGATGGAGTTGAAAAGATTATAGCGCATTGCAATAATGCATGGAAAGGATATGAAGACCGCAACATCAGGGTGATTCCGCATGTTTATATCGACTGGAATGATCAAAATGGCAATGAATACTGGCCTCAGGATATTGTTGATAAACTGGGTTGCCCCACCTGGGATAAGCGATACTGGCAAAGTGATTTGGTAAAAGATCGCATTGTTAAGCTTATATACAAACTGGGAGAAGCTTGGGACAACGATCCTCGTGTGGCGTGGGTTAATACCGCAATTATCGGCTACTGGGGCGAACAGGAAAATCCGGTGGGCGTTAATGAGGAGGGGTATGTAGCCTTAATGGGAGAAGCATTCAAAAAAGTGTTCAAAAATAAAAAACTGGCTGTGCGCAACCAAAAATACTGGGATCCCGAAGGATATGAATTTGGCGTACAGTGGGGATCGTTTGCTCATCCTGGTCAAAAAAACGGTTCATGGGCCGATATACAGCGAACAAATGCTGAGGGACGCTATTTAACCGAGGTTGTTGCTGGTGAAGTTGCCTATAACTGGGGGTACGATAAGTTTGAACCTGTTTACGGGGAAAATCCTACTATTACACTTGGGACCGACCAGTACACAGATTACATGATTGATGTGATTAAAGAACTCCACTGCACAGGCTTATCATGGATAGCCAGTTATAAAACGGATGGATCAGATGGAACGGACCCGGCTGTGGTGAGGGCAAATGCATCAAAAATTCAAAAAGACTTTGGTTACCGGTTTGTAATTCCAGAGTTTTCCTACTCCTCCCGCGCCGATCAGGGAGATAGTCTGAAAATTAAATTTACAGTACAAAATACCGGATCAGCACCTTTTTATGCCAATTGGCAAACAGCTTTTGTTTTAATCGATGAATCGACACACAAAATTGTCTGGCAGCAGACATTGCCGGGTGTTGACTGCAGAACCTGGCACCCCGGTAAAAATTATAATTACATGACACATCAGTACGATGTATCTGCCCCTTTAAACGAAATCAGTGCATCGCTTGCAGTTCCCGATTCTATCGCGGCCGGCCAGTACATGGCAGGAATTACCATACTGGAACCTTTTTCCGAAACCCCCGGAATATTCTTTGCCGTAGAAAACTTTTTAAAAGAGAGTCAGACCCAGCCGCTTTGCAGAATCGCAATTGGAGAAGATTTAAGCGGCAGCCAAACAATAGATTCAAACCTGTTTGATAATCCGTTAAACGATGATGAACGTTACTACACTTTAACACCACAGGGTATAAGCTATTCGATTTCAAGCGAAACACCGGGAAAAAATCTGAAAATAACACCCGCCGGAGATTCCTATGTTCCAGGAACGGTGGTAACCCTGGAAGCAAAAGATGAATTGGGATTTCGATTTGTGTCGTGGAGTGGTGATGTATCAGGTAATGAAAACCCGATTACAATTACCATGGATGGAGATAAAACTATTTCGGCAAACTTTGAAGAGGTTCCGGTGTTCGATCTTACGTTAAACTCCACCAATGGATCGGTAGCGCTAAATCCCCCGGGTGGAAGATACAATTCTTCGCAGGCGGTAATTGTTGAAGCAATTCCCGACGATGGATATAAATTCAAAGGGTGGAACGATGACCTTTCCGGAACATCAAATCCCGACACCATTGTGATGAATGCCAACAAAACGGTAACGGCAGTTTTTGAGGCGCTTCCAACTTATACACTCACAACCCAAATTGAAAACGGAACAATTTCCCTCAATCCGGCAGGTGGAACTTACCCGGAAGGAACAGCGGTGAAAATAACAGTAACACCCGACGAGAGTTACCGCTTTAAAGGCTGGAATGGTGACCTTTCGGGCTCGGCTAATCCGGCAACAATTGTTGTGGATGGCAATAAAACAGTATCAGCAGAAATGGAAAAATACATTTACATTCTTGATGTACATGCGAATAATGGAACGGTGAATATTATTGCAGAGCGCGAACCATATACTTACGGCACGGGAGTTATTTTACAGGCAATCCCAGATGAAGGATACGAATTTGGTGGTTGGGAAGGCGATCTTTCCGGAATGCAGAATCCCACTTCAATTATTATGGATTCTGACAAAAACATAACCGGTGTTTTCAATCTTGCAACCAGTGCAACACACCTGGAAAATACATCCGCCCAAAGCAGGCTGGGGCAAAATTATCCAAATCCATTCTCCAAAAGAACCATTATTCCTTACCGGCTAAAGGATGTAACGCACGTTAAGTTAACGGTATCCAATATACTAGGCCAAAAGGTTGCTGACCTTATTAACGATCAACAAATTGGCGGGTACTACGAAGTTGAATGGTACGCAAAAGATAACAATGGGAACCAACTGCCCGATGGAATATATTTCATTCACCTTCAACCAGGTAACGGATTATCACAAGTTAAACAGATTATCATAAATAATTAGAAATAGAAATGAAAAAATCAGGAATCATCATGTCCATTGCTGTTTTAGCCCTGGCTTGCAATCAGCAAAAAAAATCAAATGAACAACCAACAAAGCAGACAACTGACATGAGTCAGTTCGAAACTATTGAAGACGTTCAGTATCCTTTTGAATTTAAATACGAAGGAAATCCCCTGAGCAGACTGCATGGCGCTGCCGACCCCGATGTACATGTTTGGGACGATGTTGTCTGGATGTACACATCTCAGGACAGGACTGTGGATTCAACCATACACCCGCATCATTACGCTGCCATGGATGGTTATCATGCTTTTTCATCAACCGATATGATTAACTGGACCGACCACGGAGAAATTTTACATTCCCGTGACGTGGAATGGGGCTGGGAAGACGGAGGCTACATGTGGGCGCCTGGCGCAGCACGAAAAGATGGTAAATATTATTTGTATTTTCCTCACCGCAATAAAAAAAATAAGTGGAGAATTGGCGTGGCAATTGCTGATTCACCGGCAGGTCCGTTTAAAGATTCAGGTCGCCCGATTGAAGGCCTGAGCGGAATTGACCCAATGATTTTGCAAGATGATGATGGAGAATACTATCTGTACAACAACCCGGGCATTGTGGCGAAGTTAAAACCCAATATGACTGAATTGGCTGAAGAAGTGCGAAAAATCGAATATGGGCCCGAAGAGGTAATGGAAAATGACACGCTACAATTTAACGAGGGTGCCTGTATGCAAAAAAAAGATGGCGTTTATTATTTCTCTTATACCAATTGGCACAACAAAACCTATCAGGGATTTTACGCCATGGGCGATAGTCCTTACGGCCCGTTTGAATGGAAAGGCCCTATGGCGCCAAAACCACGTGGAGCACAAGACCATCATTCCATCATAAACTTTAAAGACCAATGGTATTATTTCTACCACATTGCAATTCCGAATTTACCAAAGTTCAAAGAATCTCAGGGAAGAATTGCCTGTTTTGACAAGCTTTATCACAATAAAGATGGCACCATACAAATGGTGGAACATACTGGTGAGTAATTAAATAAAAATTTTCAATATTGCATTAAAGTCGCTCAAAATTCGTTTCGGAGAATTCTAAAAAAAGATTGCAGGTAAAACAATCTTCAGTTTTTGAACTGTAACCTGTCTAATTCTGAACAAAAATTAACACCCCAAATTTGCTGCAGAGTGTATTTTTGATTTTTATAATATTGGTTTAGTTGGAATAGGACAAATTCCTTCCCATTTCTGTTGATTTTGGGAAGGAATTTTACACATTTAAACATTTTTTCATTATTCCATAAAATTGAGAATTACAGATCAAATGAAAACATTAAAATTTCACCTGGCAGTTATTTTGTTTATCCTCCCATCACTGAATTTACAAGCTGAAAATGAAGTTATGGTAATTGGCAACCAAAACTCAGAACAAATTCAGTTTGCCGTTAATGAAATTCAGACGGCGTTAAAGAAAAAAGTTCGGGAATTTGTTTTTCATCCGGTTTCTCAAATAAAACAAATAAAAAGTGATGAATACAACATTATCTTGCTGAATATAAATGACAAGTCTGGCTCAAATCTTTTAAAAGAATTGAACGTTGAAAATATCGACGAATTAAAAGAGGAGGGTTTTATCGTTAACTTATCAGGCGAAAATGGAAGAACCATTTGGGTTTTGGGAAAAGATGATGCCGGGGTAATGTACGGCGGTTTCGAAGTGGCCGAAATTATTCGCTTGCGGGGATTTAACGCCATTGAAAACCAGTTGCAAAATCCGTACATGAAAGTCCGCGGAACGAAGTTTAATATTCCGCTCGATGTTCGGACACCTACTTATACCGAACCTTCGGATGCCGCCCAAATTAACATGGCCGAAATGTGGAATTTTGAATTCTGGAAAGAGTATATCGATAATCTGGCACGTTACCGTTACAACACCATTTCACTCTGGAACATGCACCCTTTTCCATCCATGGTAAAAGTACCTGAGTATCCTGATGTGGCATTGGACGACGTGCGCAAAAGTACCGTAGATTGGGAGGAAAATTATCCGCTGAATGGATGGGATTTTGATGCGCCAGAGATTGTGAATAATTATGAAGTCATAAAAAAAATTACCATCGATGAAAAAATAGAATTCTGGCGCAAAGTGATGGCTTATGGCAAAAAACGCAACGTTCAGTTTTTCATTTTAACCTGGAATATTTTTGATTACGGAGTGGATGGCAAATACGGGATAGATGATAAACTTGAAAATCCGGTAACCACCGACTATTTCAGGCAGAGCATCAAACAAATGGTACTCACCTACCCCGACCTGGCCGGAATTGGGCTCACCACTGGTGAAAACATGTATGCTTACACGGCCACCCAAAAAGAAGAATGGGCTTTTACTACCTACGGGCAGGGAGTTTTGGATGCGCTAAAAGAACAACCCGACAGAAAAATCACATTTATTCACCGCCAGCATCAAACCCAGGCAAAAGAAATCACAGCCATTTTTAAAGATGTGATGAAGAACGAAAATATCAACTTTATCTTCAGCTTTAAATATGCCCAGGCACATGTTTACAGTTCAACCAATCAGGTCTTTCATCAAAATTTTGTAAAAGATATTCAGAGTGAAAACCTGAAAACACTGTGGACCCTTCGCAACGACGATATTTTTTATTACCGGTGGGGAGCGCCTGATTTTGTAAGGGAGTTTATCAAAAACATTCCCTACGATGTATCAGAAGGTTACTATTACGGTTCAGACCAATATGTTTGGGGACGGGAATTTCTCGGAAAATACAGCGAAGAACCGCGGGAACTTGAAATTGTGAAGCACTGGTACCAGTGGATGTGCTGGGGCCGGTTGGGTTATAATCCGGATATGGAAAATGAACGGTTTACCGATGTCATTCAAAACCGCTTTCCGACAGTAAATGCTCAGGATATGTTTGATACCTGGCAAAATGCTTCCATGATTTACCCCTGGGTAAACGGATTTCACTGGGGTGCGCTCGATTTTCAATGGTATATCGAATCCGGTCAGTCGCAACCCGCTCCGGCAAACACTCCTTCAGGCTATCACGATGTAAACCGGTTTATTACCTTGCCTCCCCATAAAGGCACCGGTTATATTTCAATTCCCGACTATACCAAAGCATTCCTTGCCGGCACCGAAACGGAAGGAGAAACTCCGGTTGAAGTGGCTGAAAAAATTAATAACAGTGCTGACAAGGCGCTGGAATGGGTTTTTGGTCAAACAATGGAAATGGACAAAGAACTCCGCAATACAATTGATGACATCAGAACAATCGCATACCTGGGGAAATATTATGCCCATAAAATCCTGGCGGCAACGTATTTGTCGATTTTTCGTGAATCATTTCAAAAAGAATGGGTTGAAAAAAGTATGGAGGAATTGAACATTTCTGCAGGCTACTGGCGCCAGTATGCAGCGGGTTCGCTGGCAAATTACAAAACACCGTTGTGGACCAACCGCGTTGGGTATGTCGATTTGAAAGAAAATTTCCAATGGGCTGTTTACGACATTACGGTGAATGGAGGTGATGTTAATCTGCCGTCGATGAAACCCACTCCGGGAGGGACAATACTTGAGGCAGAAGATGCAAAATACGGAGAAGCTGATGTAGAAAACGACATTGATGGTTATACCGGAGACGGCTATTTAACCAAACAACCCGGCCACGCACAGAACCCGGTGAAATGGACGTACACCGCTGCTGAACCGGGCAGATATATTCTGGAGTTCAGATATACACTGGAACGCCAGCAAGAATTTTTAACGCCGCTTACAATTAATGGTGAAAAGGTTGATGAAATTGGCTTTTGGCAAACCGGTAATGGCGGGGCATGGGTTTGGCTGCGTAAAACAGTTAATCTTGAAAAAGGCGAAAATACAATTGAAATTTCCCCGGAGGGTTATGTATTCCTGGACCATTTGAATGTATTAAAGAACTTTTAAAGTGGAAACATGATGAAATTAACAAATTTAAAAATTATAATACCGCTGTTTTTTTTGATTTTTTTTGGTTCGAAACTTTTGGCGCAGGATGAATTAAACCAACCCAATCTCAGGTTTTATCTTTCAGAAGATAAATCATCGTATGCCGGAGCTGTTTTTGTCAATCAAATCTGGACCCGCTACATTTGGAATAATCCCGATGCACTGGGAAATGATATGGGAGGCGACTTTGATGTTGCCATTCGCCGGAGCCGGGCCATTTTCTATACTTATCTTTTTGACAAGGTTTTTATGTACACCATGCTGGGGTCTGACGGCCATTCCTTTAAATTGCAGGGAAATCCGGCAGTTTCTTTGTACAATGCCCAAACTGAATACATTTTTGTAAAAGAGAAATTTCACCTCGGATTTGGCCTCACTACCTGGAATGGGTTGTCGCGTTACAACAATTGCAAGTTACTGGAGTACCTGGTAGTCGATAATCCGGTTTTTGCTTTTCCGGTTGCCGGTCGTCACGACAAGTTTGGCCGGCAACTGGGAATTTATGCAAAAGGAACCATTTCTAAATTGCATTATCGTGCATCTGTTGCCAAGCCTTTCCGTTATGGGGTAAATGAAAATGACCAAATTCAGAAAGTTACCGAACGTTTGAACAGCAACCTGGCTTTGAAAGGGTATTTTTCGTGGCAGTTTCTGGATAAAGAAGGAACCTTGATGCCCTACATGACCATGAACAACCTGGGTCGCCAAAGAATTTTCAACGTTGGAGGTGGTTTTTATTATCATCCGGAAGCAATGGTTCAAAAAACCGTTGATGGTATTGATTATCCGGATATCTTTTTGTTTGCAGTGGATGCTTTTTTGGATATTCCGCTTACGAACGGAGCAGCTCTTACCTCTTACCTGGCTTTCAATAATTATAACTTCGGAGAAAACTACATTCGTTCGGCAGGGGCCATTAATGTTTCGCTGGCCAATCCAAATTCGGCTCTTGCGCAGGGTATAGGAAACTCGGAATGGGAAGTTGGAACAGGCCAGATTATTCGCGGAGAATTCGGGTACCTGCTACCCGGAAATGGGATGAAAAACCGGTTTCAACCCTACGGAGCTTTTTCGTGGAAAAACTTTGAGGCCTTAAACGAGGCATCAGTTCAATTTGATGCAGGCATAAACTGGCTGATGAATAGCCATAACCTGAAATGGACCCTGCAATATTCTTCACGTCCCATTTATACAGCGGTTGATGGCAATTCTAAATGGACCGAATCGAAAGGGCAGTTTTTGTTGCAAACTCAAATATATTTCTGATAAAAATTTTTCCTTTTACAGATAGTTCAAAATAAGCTGTTTTCTAAAATTTTCTGTATGAGTTTATGGGTTATGAATTCAACGATGCAGAATGTGCACCAATTTGAATTTATCTAATCATAATTTTTAGGAGTCGGATTGTCAGTGTCCCTTTAATTGAGAATGTATTAGAAGGAATCAATACTAAGATAATTAAAAAACAGGAGTATGAAGACAAAGCATACCCCTGCATAGCCAAATTGACATAGTTGTCCCGCCAGGGCTCGAACCTGGACTCTTCTGAACCAAAATCAGACGTGTTGCCAATTACACCACGGGACAATCATTAATGTCTTTTCGTTAAAGACGGTGCAAAAGTATAAATTTTTTTCTTTTCGGGGCTTTTGCCCGATTTTTTTTACCGAATCGCTGTTTTGTTACTTTTTGATTAACTCATTTCGAAGTTGGGGTATTTTTATAAAACTGTATATTTGTCCTGATTCATAAAAAGGCCAATGTACCGGAAAAATACAATCAACATAATTTTGGGATGGGTGGTGTTTCTAATTGCTTTTATCACCTATCTGTTTACCATTGAACCAACGGCCAGTTGGTGGGATTGCAGCGAGTTTATTATCAGCGCATACAAATTGGAAGTGGGTCACCCTCCTGGTGCGCCGCTTCATATTATTCTGGGCCGGTTTTTCAGTCTTTTTGCTTCCGATGTTTCACAGGTTGCATTTATGGTAAACCTGTTGTCGGCTTTGGCCAGCGCAGGAACCGTAATGTTGCTGTACTGGAGCATTGTTCATCTGGCCCGGAAACTTTTCCCCGAACAGCCCTCCAAAGCTGAACAAATTGTTGTTTGGGGAAGCGGTCTGGTTGGCGCACTGGCTTTCGCTTTTACCGATTCATTCTGGTTTTCGGCCGTGGAAGGTGAAGTTTATGCGCTTTCCTCTTTTTTTACCGCTGCTGTATTTTGGGCCATTTTGAAATGGGAAAACGAAGCCGGACAAAAATATGCCGACCGCTGGTTGATTCTAATCGCTTATTTAATGGGGCTTTCCACCGGAGTGCACCTACTCAACCTACTGGCCATTCCGGCAATCGGTTTGGTTTATTATTTCAAAAAATATGAATTCTCCTGGAAAGGAGCCATCTCGGCGTTAATCATTTCTGCATTGGTACTTACCGGAATTCAGTATGTGCTTATTCCCGACATCCCTAAACTGGCTTTTCTTTTCGATTTGTTTTTTGTAAACACACTCGGACTGCCTTTCAACACAGGTATGCTTGCATTTTTAGTTCTGCTCGCAGCAGGATTAGTGTGGGCCATTCGTTATACCCGAAAACGAAAACTGGTGGTTTGGAATACTGCAATTACGGCTGTTGTTGTCATTCTGATTGGGTATTCCACTTTTGCCCTGATTTTGATTCGCGCCGATGCCAATCCGCCCATGAACCAAAACCACCCTGATAATGCTTTTGCACTGCGCCGTTACCTGAATCGGGAACAATACGGAGACCGTCCTTTATTGTTCGGCAATTATTACAACGCACCTGCAATTGCCAGTTCCGGCGAGAAAAAATATTACAACCAGGTAAATGGCAGATACGTAGTTACAGGAACTTCTGCCTCGAAAACGGTTTACGACAGCCGGATGAAAACCATTTTTCCGCGCATGTACAGCAGCGATCCGCGTCATGTTGAGGTGTACAAAAACTGGGGAAACGTTAAAGGAAAACCGGTCAGGGTTCGCGAAGGCGGCGAGGTTAAAACATTGATGAAACCAACCTTCGGAGAAAACCTTCGTTTTTTCTTTACTTACCAGGTGGGTCACATGTATTTCAGGTATTTTATGTGGAATTTTACCGGCCGTCAGAATGATGCACAGGGGCATGGTAACTTTATGAACGGCAACTGGATTAGCGGCATTAAATTTCTGGATGAAGCCAGAATAGGCCCGCAGGATAATTTGCCTGATTTTATGAAAAACGAACCATCAAAAAATACCTATTATTTCCTGCCATTGCTGTTTGGATTAATCGGGCTTTTTTATCAGTATAATCACAGCCGGAAAGGAAAAGAAGGATTTGCTGTGGTGATGACACTCTTCATTCTAACAGGAATTGCCATTATTGTTTACCTCAACCAAACCCCCGTTCAACCCCGCGAACGCGATTATGCCTACACAGGTTCGTTTTATGCCTTTGCCATCTGGATCGGGCTGGCGGTTCCTGCACTTTTTTCGGCCTTTCAAAAAATAGTGAAAGGAGTTCCCGGAGCTGTTTTGGTCATTTTAATTTCACTGGGTTTGGTCCCGGGAGTGCTGGCCACTCAGAACTGGGACGACCACAATCGCTCAAACCGTTACATGACACGCGACTATGCCATCAACTACCTGGAGAGTTGCGCGCCAAATGCCATTTTATTTACGTATGGCGACAACGACACTTTTCCGCTTTGGTATGTGCAGGAAGTGGAAGGCGTCCGAACTGACATAAAAGTGATAAATATAAGCTATCTGAGCATGGACTGGTACATCAGTCAGCACCGGATGGCTACCTATGAAGCCAAACCTGTTCCCTTTTCGTTTGAGGAAAATCAATACTACACAGGTATTCGCGATGGTGTTTTCATCCAGGACCGGCTCAACCGGGCTGTCGATTTGCGCGATGCCATGGAGTTTATGGGCAGTGACGACGAACGCACCAAAGCCGAAACTGCCGGTGGCCAAAAGGTCGATTATTTTCCTTCCAGTGAATTTTACCTGCCAGTAAACAAGCAAAAAGTACTGGAAACCGGAACGGTTCAACCGGAAGATGCCGCTTTAATTTCAGACACCGTTCAGTTTAAAATTAACAAACGATACGTGACCAAAAGCGAATGGGCCGTATTAAACATGATCGCAGCCAATGACTGGGAGCGTCCCATTTATATTGATCACAGCCTGTTATATACCAACAACATCTTTTTTACCGACTGGCTTCAGTTTGAAGGACTGGCTTACCGTTTTGTGCCCGTAAAAACTGAAAGCCGTGCCATGAACATGGGACACATCAATACGAGTATTTTGTATGAAAATGTGATGAATAAATTTGTGTGGGGAAATGTAAACCACCCCGATGTTTTTTTGGATGATTACAACAAAAAAGCCATTCGCATTATTCAGGCCCGTTACATGTTTGCCCGCTTGGCCGAAGCTTTGGTAAACGAAGGTCTGAATAAAAAGGCAGAGGAAGTTATCGACAAAATGTTCGAACTGTTTCCCAACGAAAAAATGCCATTAACCTACGATTCGTTTCCGGCTGTTGAACAATACCTCAGGGCAGGAGCTATTGATAAAGGCATTGAAAAAGCAAGGCAAATGGCAGAAAACGGATTTGCCATGCTGAACTATTACTTTTCATTGCCGGAACATTTTGCCCGCGCGGTACAGGAAGAGCAGGAACGGGAAATGGGAAATATTCAAAACCTGCTGGTACTTACCCGGCCGTATAATTTGCAGGATTTAAACAGTGAAATTGATGGGCGGCTGCAGCAAATGATTAGCCGACTTTCTGATGAATTACAGTAAATGAATTTACCGGATTTCTTATGTTTGCATCATAAGCTTTCTCACCAGTTTTTTCCCTCTCGAAACAATTCCCGGGGTTGGATGCAACTCTATTTCATGTTCAATAATGGACAGCAATTCAGATTTAAAACCCGGTTCTTTTTCAGAAATATTGAATAAAATCTGCATGGCATGTACCCGGTTGGCAATGGGTTCGCTGGCCGAAGTAAAACATTCCAGACAGGAATCAACCAGTAAAGAATGGTATTTCCGGGAAAATTGTTGCTGGCTGATTATCTTGAGATAATGCCGTTTTTTGCTGCTGCTTTTTTCAGTTTTTAGCCGGAGGATCATTTCACAAATAAATGGAGCAATCAACTTCGGATGATTGTCGTTAATTTTATCAGCAATATAGGCTGCACGCCAGCTTTTGGGATGATTATTTTCAAATGCCAAATCCATCAACAGTTTTAGATTTTCATAATCTGTTTCCAATTGCCGGACAAGCAGCGGCAGATTTTCCCATGAAACAATCAGATCGAGCAGTTCTTCTTTGGTCATTTAAGTGTTTTTTGCAAAGATATCAGCTTCCGATTAATTATTTTTGGAAGATGATAAAAGTTACATGTGCCATTATTATTCAGAATGAAAAAATCCTGCTAACGCAGCGGGGCGAGCACCCGCACCATCCTTTTCAATGGGAATTTCCGGGAGGTAAAATAAAGCCCGGTGAAACCGAAGCAGATTGTATCCTTCGGGAAATAAAAGAAGAACTTGATCTTCATCTCGAAATTAAAGAAAAACTGGAGTCTGTTGTATTCGATTACGGTTTCAAAAAAATTGAGTTAATTCCTTTTATCTGTTTTATTCGCGAAGGAAAAATAAAACTAAACGAACATGTTGACTACAGGTGGATTCGTGTTCTGGAAGCCGGCATGATGAACATTTCGGAAGCCGACAAAAAAATCTTATTGGATGAAAAGAATTTCCTCCTAATCGAGAAATACATTGGGAAACAGGTGAATGATTCCCGATAAAACGGCAGCCCATCCCACAATGGAGCATATCATATAAAATACAAGATGCCGCCGGTGCCGATAATATTTTCGGGCAAGAAACGCACCCAGAGGAATGGACAAAATTACCGGGGTGGCAATAACAACTCCCCAATAACCATAGGTTTTTCTGAACCGCGCCAGAAAGCGGTTTTTGCGGGTAAATATTTTTAGTTTTTTGTTGACTTTGCTGTGTTTGCAAATTTTTTGGTAACGGCGTTTTATATGTTGAGGCACCAGCTTACAAATGTATGGCCA